>CAYRHV010000005.1:0-28372 GCA_964424045.1 uncultured Ottowia sp.
CGCTTCGAGCGGCTCACAATCTAAAGCCCCCGGCTTTGCCGGGGGAGTATTTACCTCAAACATGGAGATACGATGACTACCCAGCGACAGGTTGAGTTTTTGAGCGAAGGCGTGAAGGTGCGGGGCGATCTGGTTCTGCCCGATGGCGATGGTCCGTTCCCGCTGCTGGTGATGGGCGGCGGCTGGTGCTACGTCAAGGAGATCGTGATGCCGCACTACGCCAAGGCGATCGTGGACAAGGGCGTTGCGGTGTTGATGTTCGACTACCGCTGCATGGGCGCGAGCGAAGGCACGCCGCGCCAGCACATCGATCCCGCAGCCCAGATCGAGGACTACAAGAGCGCGATCACCTTCGGCGAGACGCTGCCGGAAATCGATGGCAACCGTATCGGCGTGTGGGGCATCTCCTATGCTGGCGGTCATGTGCTGGTGGTCGGCGCGACCGATCCGCGCGTGAAGTGCGTGATCTCCAACATCCCGGTGGTCGATGGCTACGAGAACATGCGACGCGTGCACGGCTCGCAGCGCTTCCACGAGCTTACTGAGCTGATGCTGGCCGATAGGCGTGAGCGCACCAAGAGCGGCACCGCTGGCGGACGCATGCCGATGTCCTCGCTCACGCCCTTCACCGAGCTGAGCACCTGGCCGTTCCCCTCGATTCACACGATCTTCCACGACATCAAGGAGCGCGAGGCGCCGCGCCACGAGCACTGGAGCACGATCGAGTCGACCGAGCTGCTGCTGTCCTACGACGTGGGTCCATTTGCCAAGCGGCTGTACAACACCCCCACCTTGATGGTCGTGGCCGAGGGCGACGAAATCACCCTGTGGGATCTGGAAATCGGTGTGTTCAACAGTATCCCTTCACCGCACAAGAAGCTTGCAGTCCTGCCCAAGGTCTCGCACATGAGCCTGTACTCCAAGCAGAACGACCTGGCGGTCGCGGGCGGCCTGGCAGCCGAGTTCGCCGCCGAGCACCTCGGCGCAGGTACTCGCTGAGCGAGCCTTCCCTTGGCCTCCGGAGCGACCGCTCCGGAGAAGTGCCGATTTCAATCAGGTAGCCCAATGAATGTCCTGTCGCGCGAGCTGGATTTCCAGCTTTATGAGTGTCTGCAAGCCGAGTCGTTGACGAGCCGTGATCGATATCACGGCCAGTCGAAGGAGGACTATGCATCCGTACTGTCTGCGGCCGAACGGCTTGCCGGAGACTTCTTTGCACCCCACTACGCAAAGGGCGATGCCAATGAGCCACAGTTTGTGGACGGAGCTGCCCGCACGATCGCCGAAACCGGCGAGGCGTGGCATGCATTTGCCGAAGCAGGGTTTCTCAGCGCCCACTGGGATGCCGAGGAAGGCGGAATCCAATTGCCGGAGCCTGTGTTTCGCGCGGCGATGGCCCACTTCTTCACAGCCAATGCGGCCACCACGGGTTACCCCTTCCTGAGCATCGGAGCCGCCAATCTGCTACGTACCTTCGGCAGCGAGGAACTCAAGCGCCGTTATCTTCCGCTCATGGCCAGCGGCGTCTGCGCGGGAACGATGGCCTTGACGGAGCCTGGACAGGGCTCTGCGCTTGGCGACATCAAGACCGTGGCTGAGCCGACCGATGACGGCAGCTATCGCATCACCGGGCACAAGATGTTCATCTCGGGCGGCGATCAGGACTTCTCCGACAACATCGTGCATATGGTGCTGGCACGCATCAAAGGTGCGCCGGCTGGTGTCAAGGGAATTTCGCTGTTTCTTGTGCCGAAGTTCATCCTGCGTGCGGACGCAAGCATGGGTGAGCGCAACGATGTAGCCCTGGCCGGTTTGTTGCACAAGATGGGTTGGCGCAACACCACCTCCACGATTCTTTCGTTCGGTGAGAACGGTGGGGCTACGGGATGGTTGCTGGGCGAACCGAACCGAGGTCTCGCTCATATGTTCCAGTTGATGAACGAAGCCCGTATCGGTGTCGGGTTGATCGCGGCCTGTCTTGCCTACCGCGGATTCACCGAATCGCTCGCGTATGCACGGGAACGGCCTCAGGGGCGCCTGCCGTCATGCAAGGATCCGCTGTCTCCCCAAGTCCGGATCATCGAGCATGCGGACGTGAAGCGCCTGCTCCTGACGCAGAAGGTATATGCCGAGGGGGCTCTGGCGCTGTGCCTGCAAGCCAGCGCCTGGTTCGAGGATCAGCACAGCCATCCCGATCAGGCGCGCCGTGAGCTTGCGGGGCATCTGCTCGACCTGTTGACGCCGGTCGTGAAGTCGTGGCCGTCCCGCTACGGATGCCGCTCGAACGATATGGCGATCCAGGTGCTGGGCGGCTCCGGTTACACGCGAGAGTACCCGGTCGAGCAACTCTACCGAGACCAGCGCCTCAATCCCATCCACGAAGGCACCGAGGCGATCCATGGCCTCGACTTGCTCAGCCGGAAGGTTCGCCAAGCAGATGGGGCGGGGCTTCGAATTTTTCTGCATCTCATGCGTCAGGAGTCCGACGCTGCTGAAGCGCCGCTCCAGGTTTTCGCGCAGGCGCTGCGGCAAGGTGCGGACGGTCTGAAGGCGGTCACGGAAAAGCTCGTCGCTGCGCAGTCTTCGCAGCCGGATCTCGCCCTTGCTCATGCCACCGAATACCTCGATGCGTTCGGCAGGGTGACGCTGGGATGGATCTGGCTGAAGCAGGCCCGTGTGGCGCACCGAGCGCTTCATCTGGCGGACACAGGCTCCGATGCCTCGCACTACTACCGTGGCAAGTTGCAGGCAGCACGCCACTACTTCGAAACCGAATTGCCTCTGGTTCACCTGCAGTTCGAGTCGCTTGCGACCCTGTCGGACACCACGCTTGAAATGAGAGACGAGTTCTTCCTATGACACAGTTGGTTAATGTCGAGCGGTGCGACGGCATCGCGATCGTTCGGGTTCAGAACCCACCGGTCAACGCCTTGTCGGCACAGGTTCGCGGCGATCTCTACAACGCCCTTCAGTTCCTTTCGAAAGAGGAGACCGTTGTCGGTATCGTTCTGGCGGGGGTTGGCCGAGGGTTCAGCGGCGGCGCGGATATCGCGGAATTCGGTGGGCCGGCGGGCTCGTTCCGAGCGGGTGAGGATCCGGCGCGAGTCACTGCCCTGATTGAGGAGATCGAAAAACCGGTTGTGGCCGCCATCCACGGCTTCGCCTTGGGCGGCGGGCTTGAGCTGGCGATGGGCTGCCACGCGCGGGTGGCTTCTGCGCAAGCGCGGCTCGGTTTGCCGGAGATCTCTCTTGGCGTCATTCCAGGCGCTGGTGGCACGCAGCGTTTGCCTCGCCTGGTCGGCGTGAGCAAAGCACTCGAGATGATGCTTTCCGGGCGACCGATCAATGGCAAGGAGGCCGCATTGATCGGTTTGGTTGAGCTGGCAGTCGATGACGATCCGGTGTCCTCGGCAATCCGCTTGATAAAGAACCGTAAAGCAGGCGATGGCGTAGGGCGCGCCACTCGTTTCACGCAGGTTCCAGGCGCTGGCAAGGACAACCTGGGGGAGATCGAGAAGGCAAGAAATCGGGCAGCATCAATGGGTGCAAGAAGCAAGGCTGCCTTGAAGGTCGTCGAATGCGTTGCGGCCTCGGTTGAGCAGTCGTTTGACGAGGGAATGGCGTTGGAGCGAGAGGCATTTTCCCAATGCCTGGAGTCTCCTGAGTCAGCGGCGTTGCGGCATGTTTTCTTTGCTGAGCGCGCGGCAGGAAAGTTGGACACGCCCGGCGCGTCGGGGGCTGGGAAGATCTCGACGGTTGGCGTGGTTGGCGGCGGAACCATGGGGCGTGGCATTGCAATGAGCTTCGCCAACGCAGGCATTCCTGTGCGCTTGCTCGAACTGACGGAACAGAAGGCGAACACGGCGGTGGAAGCCATTCGCCTTGAATACCAGCGACAGATGGATCGAGGCAAGCTCAAAGCCGCTGAGGCGGCTGGCCGCAGTGCGCTGGTCCAGGCAGCCCGCAACGAAGGCGAGATCGGCTCGTGCGATCTCGTGGTCGAGGCCGTCTTCGAGGATATGCAGATCAAGCTTGAAATGGCACAGCGCCTGGGGCGGGTCTGCCGGGACGGTGCCATCATCGCCAGCAATACCTCGACCCTGGACATTGATCGTCTGGCGCAGGCCAGTGGCCGGCCTGCCGACTTTGTGGGGCTGCACTTCTTCAGTCCAGCCAACATCATGAGGCTGGTCGAGGTGGTGCGCGGCAAGGGCACCTCGGCCAACACGCTGGCCACCGTCGTGGAGGTTGTGAAGCGCATTGCCAAGGTTCCCGTGATCACTGGTGTGTGCTGGGGTTTTGTCGGCAATCGGATGCTCGAACCCTATTTGCGCGAGGTCGAGTCGCTGCTTCTGGAAGGGGCGTCGCCTTCGCAGATCGACCATGCCATCGAGGGATTCGGCATGGCCATGGGACCTTGCCGAATGATGGATCTGGCTGGTGTGGATGTCGTGGCCAAGGTCGTGGAAGAGCAAGCAAAGGAAGGCCGTCTTCCAGAAGACCCCCTGTACCGTATCGTGTCGCGTCACCTTGCATCCGTGGGACGGCATGGGCAGAAAACGGGGGAAGGCTTCTATCGGTATGAGGGCCGCGTCGCCGCAGATGATGTGGATACACATTCGCTGGTGCAAGCCATGGCTGCACGGCATGACGTGAAGCAAAGGCAGGACATTTCCTCCGAAGAGATCGTTGAGCGCTGCATGCTGCCGCTGATCAACGAAGGCTACCGCCTCCTGGAGGAAGGGATCGCCTCCCGGTCATCCGACATCGACGTGGTTTGGCTGACGGGCTACGGCTTTCCACAGGCTCTTGGCGGGCCGATGTACCACGGAGAACGCCTCGGGGCAGCACATCTGCTGAAGCGCCTGTCGCATTACGGCAGCACGCAGGGAAATATCTGGAACTACTGGTCGCCGGCAGCCATGCTGGCAGCGCACGCGGGAGGCAACCCATGAGAGAAGCAGTGATCGTGTCCACGGCCCGCACGCCCATCGCGCGAGCCTACAAAGGGGCATTCAACGACATCAAATCACCCACGCTGATGGCGCACGCACTGAGAGCGGCGCTTCAGCGCTCGGGCATCCATGCGGACGAGATCGAAGACGTCGTGATCGGCACCGTGCTCAGCAGTGGCACTGCAGGGATGAATCTGGCACGCAATGCCGCGCTTGCCGCAGGATTTGGCGTCGCTGCGCCCGGCCAAACCATGGACCGGCAGTGCGCCTCTGGCCTGATGGCGATTGCGACAGCGGCCAAGCAGATCATCGTCGATGGCATGGAGGTCGTGGTCGCCGGCGGCCAGGAGAACATCAGCGCCGAGCAAAAGTCGTATTTCGACGCGGCATCGGCTGCAGCCGATCCCGCCGTGATGGCGCAGGTTCACCATGCCTATATGCCGATGCTGAAAACGGCAGAGTTTGTCGCCGCCAAGTACGCAATCACCCGGGCCGAGCAGGACGCATTCGCGCTCCTTTCCCAACAACGCGTAGGGAAGGCACAGCGCGACGGCCTCTTCGACAATGAAATCATTCCCGTCACTGCGCGCATGTGGCTGCAGGACAAGGAGACCGGCGCTAGGAGCTTCAAGGATGTGACGCTCGACAAGGATGAGGGGGCACGCCCTGAAACCACGCTCGAAGGTCTGGCCAAGCTCAAACCGGTGCTTGAAGGCGGCAGCATCACCGCTGGCAATGCCAGCCAGTTGTCCGATGGCGCTTCCGCATGCGTCCTCATGGAGGGCGCGTCAGCAGCACGCCGTGGCCTGAAGCCACTGGGCATCTACAAGGGAATCGCCGTCGCAGGCCTGGCGCCTGAGGAAATGGGCATTGGCCCTGTGCTCGCGGTGCCGAAGCTGTTGCGCCAGCACGGATTGTCCGTGGCCGACATCGATCTGTGGGAACTCAATGAGGCGTTTGCGTGCCAGGCGCTTTACTGTCGGGATCGCCTGGGCATCGACCCGGATAAGTTCAATGTCAACGGCGGTGCGATTGCGATCGGCCACCCCTACGGCATGAGCGGCTCGCGCCTGGTGGGTCATGCCCTGCTGGAAGGGCGCCGGCGCGGAGCCAAACATGTCGTTGTCACCATGTGTGTGGGCGGCGGCATGGGCGCAGCGGGACTTTTTGAGGTGATTTTATGAACCCGCAGCAACTCTTTAGCCTTGCGGGGCGTGCGGCCTTGATCTCCGGAGCGTCCAGCGGCATTGGCTTGCACATCGCAAGAACCTTCGCGCAAGCAGGCGCCAAGGTCGTGCTGGGCGCGCGCCGGCTCGACCGCGTTGAGGAGGCGGCCGCAGCGCTGCGCGCCGAAGGACTGGCAGCCCATGCGGTCGCCTTGGACGTGACCCGCCCGGAAACGATTGCCGATGCCTGGACAGCAGCCGAGCGGCAAGTTGGTCAAGCGGTGGATATTCTGTTCAACAACGCCGGGGTGCTGTACACCGAGCGTTTCATCGAACAGCAAATCGAGCGTATCGACACCGTGTTCGACACGGATCTTCGAGGGGCGTTTCTGATGGCTCAGCAGGCCGCGCGCAGCATGGCGGCTGGTGGGGGCGGCTGCATCATCAATGTCGCCTCGACATCCGGCCTGCGTGCGGGGGGCTCGCTGGCCAGCTACGGGGCGGCCAAGGCCGGGCTGATCCACCTGACGAAGATCATGGCGCTGGAGCTGGCCAGCGGCAACGTCCGCGTCAATGCCCTGTGTCCCGGCAACTTCGAGACGGATATGCATGCACAGTTCGAAGAGAAGGGCTTTGCCGAGGCCATCCGCAAGAAGATTCCCATGCGCAGTTTTGGCAAGCCGCAACAGCTCGATGGGGCGGCGCTTCTGCTCGCTTCGGAGGCGGGCAGCTACATCACGGGCGTGGCGCTGCCCGTTGACGGCGGGCAGGTGCTGACATGGATGTGAGTCAACTCCCCCCGAACGGCCGCAGGTGCGGCCTGACCCTTGGCACCGTGCTGGCCAGCGGCGTGGCGGCTGGTGGTAATCGGCAGATCATCACGCATGGCGGGATGCGCTTTGGCTATCCCGAACTAGACCAGCGGGTGCGACGCCTGGGGGCTGTCCTTTCCGCACTCGGAGTCTCGGCGGGGACGCGCGTGGCGATGCTCGACCGTGACACGCACCGCTATCTGGAGGCTTATTTCGCGGTGCCCATGCTGGGGGCGGTACTCATGACCGCGAACATCCGCCTGTCGGCCGAACAACTGCGCTACACGCTGGAACACAGCGGGACTCGGCTGGTGCTGGCGGCTGCCGAGTTCGTTCCTCTGCTGCAAGAAGCGTTTGCGGGCGCGGCGGTTACCCCAGAACTGCTGGTGATGGGCGAGGATGGCAGGTACGACGCATTGATGGAAGGCGCCGATGCCTCCTTCGAATTCCCGGAAGTCGATGAGGAGAGCGTCGCTACGCACTTCTACACGACGGGCACCACAGGCCTTCCCAAGGGCGTGACCTACACCCATCGGCAGCTTGTGGAACACACGCTCGCCGTTGGATTTGCGCTGGCCGCCGCGGACGACTACCAGAGCCTGCGACAAGGCGACGTGTACATGCCGTTGACGCCCATGTTCCACGTGCACGCCTGGGGCATGCCGTATATGGCCACCCTGCTTGGATTGAAGCAGGTCTATCCCGGCCGGTACGACCCTGCGGCACTTCCTGGCCTGATCGCTTCTGAGGGCGTCACCTTCTCGCACTGCGTTCCGACAGTGTTGCAGATGGTGCTGGATGAGGCGGAGCGTCAGGGCCAGAGCCTGCAAGGATGGAAGGTCATGGTGGGCGGTTCATCGATGGCGCCGGCACTGGCTCGACGTGCGATGAAGAACGGCCTGCAGCCTTTCGCGGGCTACGGCATGTCGGAAACCTGTCCGGTGCTGTGTTTCGCGCAGACCAACGCTCAGGAGGCGGTTGCCTATCCAGAGCGCTTGTGCCGTGTCGGCCATCCTGTGCCATTGGTGCAACTTCAGATCGAGGGTGAGGATCGTCAGCCCAATGCCGCCGAGGGAGAGCTGGTCGCGCGCGCTTCGTGGCTGACCCAGGCCTATTACGAAGACCCGACGGGTAGCGAGCGTCTGTGGGACGGTGGCCATCTGCATACCGGCGACGTGGCCACTATCGATCCGGACGGCGCGGTGCGCATCGTCGATCGGCTCAAGGACGTCATCAAATCCGGCGGCGAATGGGTCTCCAGTCTGGATTTGGAGGCCAAACTGCGCGAACACCCTGCCGTGGAAGAGGTGGCGGTGATTGGCGTTCCTGACGTGAAGTGGGGCGAGCGGCCCTGTGCATTCGTGAAGCTCGCCGCTGCAGCACCGTTGTCCGCCGCAGAAGCGGAGGCAGCGCTGCGTGCATTGCTCCAGTCCCATGTGGCGCAGGGTCGGCTTCCGCGGTTTGCGATCCCCGAGCGCATTGAATTCGTGGACGCCCTGCCGAAGACCAGCGTGGGCAAGCTGGACAAGAAGCGTCTGCGTGTGTGGACGAGCGAAGGGGACATGAAGTGAGCTTGGCCATCAGCGCGGATCGGTCAATCTCGGCCTATGCACAAGCACCCCTTATCAAGCTGTGCGGCATTGGCAAGTCCTTTCCCGGGGTGCGTGCGCTGCAGGATGTCTCGCTGTCGCTTTGGCCCGGCGAGGTCCACATGATCATGGGGGAGAACGGGGCTGGCAAATCGACCCTGATGAAGATCATGTGCGGTGCCTACAAGGCGGACGAAGGCCATTTCGAGTACCAGGGGCGGCAAGTTGCAGTGCGCGGGGCGGCGGATGCTCGAAAGCTCGGTGTGGCCGTGATTTTTCAAGAGTATTCACTTGTTCCCTACTTGAATGTCGCGCAGAACATCTTCCTGGGGCGCGAGCCGATGCGCCGCATTCCCGGTCTCATCGACCATGCGCGCATGCACCGCGAAGCGGCCGCGCTGCTGCAGCGCCTGGGTAGCGACATCGATACCCGGGCGATGGTGGAGAACCTCAGCGTTGCTCAGCATCAGGTCGTCGAGATTGCCAAGGCCTTGTCCCAGGATGCCAAGGTGCTGGTGCTCGATGAGCCGACCGCGGCGCTCTCGGTTCGGGAAGCGGAGCAGCTCTTCAAGCTGGTGGGAGATCTGCGCGAACAGGGCGTGGCCATGGCGTACATCTCCCATCGCATGGACGAGGTGTTCGCGCTCGGCGACCGTGTCTCCGTGATGCGTGATGGCAAGATGGTCGCGACCCTTGCGGCCAACCAGGCGACGCCCGATGAACTGGTGTCACTGATGGTCGGCCGCAAGGTGAACATGAGTTATACGAGAGGGGAGCGTCCCTCGTCTGGGGATGTCGTGCTTCAGGTGGAGAGTCTGGCTGGCACGAACGGCTTGGCGCAAGCCTCGCTCCAGGTGCGGGCCCGCGAAATCGTGGGGATCGCCGGACTGGTTGGCTCTGGACGCACGGAACTCGTGCGCACGATCTTTGGTGCTGATCCCGTGGCGGCCGGTACGGTCACCATCCGCGGCGTGCCATTCGCGGGAGGGCCCGCCGATGCGCGCCGCAGAGGCCTGGCACTGATCCCGGAGGATCGCAAGCGCCAGGGGCTGGCGCTCGAACGCACCGTCGGGGACAACCTGACGGTCGCTTCGCTGCCGCGCCACTTCCGCTCTGGCTGGTTTTTCCCTTCGCGGGCAGACCGCCTGGCAGGCTCGAAGATCGAGCAACTCTCCATTGCCACAGCCGGCCCGCGCAAGCCGGCTGGCAAGCTCTCGGGCGGCAACCAGCAGAAGATCGTCATCGGCAAGTGGCTTCTGGACGATGCCGAGCTGTTCATCTTCGATGAACCTACGCGCGGCATTGACGTGGGGGCCAAGGAGCAAATCTTCGCTCTTATGGATGGCCTGGTACGGCAAGGGCGCGCGGTGCTGATGATCAGCTCCGAAATGGGCGAGATCGTTCGCGTCTGTGACCGCGCCTACGTCATGAAGGACATGCGTATCGTGGGGGAGGTACCCCACGAGCGGCTATCGGAAAGCAGCCTTGTGCGTTTGGCAATAGGAGGGCAGTAACATGCAGACTGCAGGCGTCGTCACACCCAATTTCTCGCCCCGGCGTCGCGACGTTCCAGGCTGTGCCTGGGCTCTCGTGGTGCTTCTGGTGGTGTTCTCGGCATCCGCGCCGAACTTCCTCACCATGGGCAATCTGCTCAATGTCGCGAGCCAGGCAACGCTGCTCCTGCTGCTGGCATTGCCCATGACTTTTGTCATCATGACTGAAGGCTTGGACCTTTCGCTGGGCGCTCTGCTGTCTTTGTGCACGGTGATCTTTGCCATCGTGGTCAAGAGCTCTGGCTCCGTGGGTGCAGGGATCATGGCATGTGTTGCCATTGGCGCGCTGATCGGCGCGCTCAACGGGTCGCTGATTGGCCTGTTGGGAATTCCGCCGTTTGTCGCGACCCTGGGAACGATGGGTATTGCCACGGGTCTTGCGCTGCTTATGGCGGAAGAGCGGGATCTGATTGGTCTCGGCGCCGCCGCCCAGGCCGCATGGAGCGGCACCTGGATGGGGATTCCCATACCCGTGTGGATCGCTGTCGGCACCTACGGCTTATTCCACTTCCTATTGAAACATACACGCTTCGGCGTGTCGGTCATCGCGCTGGGCGGTAACGCTGAGGCCCTGAGGCTGGCTGGCAAACGAGTGGTTCCCCGTCTCGTGCTGGTGTATGTGCTGGCTGCTGTTTATGCAGCCATCGCGGGCATCTTGCTTGCGGGACGCATCAATGGCGGAAATCCGACCGCTGCGCAGGGAATGGAATTCGATGCGATTGCAGCGGTGGTGGTGGGCGGGACGCATTTCGTGAAAGGCCGCGGCACGCTCTTCGGAACATTGCTGGGCGTAATCCTCATTACGGTGCTGCGCAATGGTCTGAACCTGCTTGCATTGCCAACATCGATCCAGGTGGCCGCCATTGGTGTCCTCGTAATCGCCGCCCTTGCCATGGAGTCTCGCCGATGAACAACATTCTTTCCACTGGGTCGCCAGAGTCCCGGATCATTGCATTGCGCCTATTGGCTCTGGGCGCTATCGGGCTCGTTATCGGCAACTTCGCCGACGCCTTTGTCAGCTCCGGCAATCTACTGAACATTCTTCGCCAGGCGAGCCTGCTTTTCCTCGTCGCTTCGGGTCTGACCATCGTCATCATCGCCGGTGGGCTTGACTTGTCGATTGGTGCGAACGTTTCGTTGTCCGCATGCCTTGCTGCTACGATTATTCAGTCTACCGGCTCCTTGCTGGCGGGTGCTGCAGTAGCGCTTTCTAGTGGACTGGCGATTGGGGCAGTGAATGCCTTTGTTATCTGCGTATTGCGTGTGCCAGCCTTCATTGCGACCTACGGAATGCTGTGGATCATCCAGGGCATTGCGTATTGGTACATGAGCGGCGCCACCATCCATGGCTTCTCAAGCGAAGTGAGGTACATCGGCAGCGGCTTCGCCGCGGGTATCCCGATTCCCGTCTACATCATGCTCGCTTTCCTTTTGTTGGGCACGGTGTTCACCAGGCGCACTACCTGGGGCCAGCAAATCTATGCGATCGGCGCCAACTCAACCGCCGCAGGCTTGTCCGGCATACCCGTCAATCGTCGCGTGGCGCTTGTCTATGTCATCAGCGGTGCCATGGCGGGCTTGGCGGCATTGGTCTTTCTGGCGCGCTTGAACTCGGCGGAAGCAGACATCGGTGATTCACTCATGCTGCAAGCGGTTGCGGCCGTCCTCATTGGGGGAACCTCACTTTTTGGCGGTTTGGGAACCCTCACTGGCACCTTGTTGGGTTGCATTGTCCTTGCCGTTGTCCTGAACGGTATGAACCTGCTGTCCATCAGCGCCAGCTGGCAGCCCATCGTTACCGGTGTGATCGTGATTGCGTCAGTTCTCTTCGATGCGCTTGGCCGACGCCATCGATGAATCCTCTAGGCCGATTTCCCACAATTTAAGGAGACAACCATGTTCAGAGTATCCCTTGCCGCAGCAGCAATGCTGACCATCAGTGTCGCACTGCCGATGCAGGCGGCCGCCCAGAGTGGCGAAACCATCGCCGTCTTTACCAAGAACCAGACCAACCCGTATTTTCAGGTTGTCCGTACGGCGGCAGAGACGGCCGCAAAACAGATGAACGCGAAGGTAGTTCAGTACGTGCCAACCAAACCGGACAGTATTCCCGAGCAAATGAGTCAGATCGACGATATGGTCGTGAAGAAGCCGAGCGCCGTGGTGCTCATTCCGGTTAATTACAAGGCCATCTCCGCGGGCGTGGAAAAGCTCAACCACGCGGGAATCCCCGTGGTCACGGTGACAGATCGTACCGAGTCCGGCAAGGTGGCCGCATTCGTGGGTTCAAGCGACTATGACCTTGGTGTCGTGACCGGCAGGCACCTCCTGAAAACTCTGGGCGGTGAAGGCAACGTGATCATTCTTGAAGGCGTCAAGGGCTCGCTCACGAGTTCTGATCGCGTGCGCGGGTTCCAGGATGCGCTCAAGGAATTCCCGAAGGTCAAGCTTCTGGCAAGTCAGCCCGGGAATTTCGTGCGGCTGACAGCGCTGCAAGTGACTGAAAACCTGTTGCAGACCCATCAAAAGGTTGACGGCATCATGGCTGCCAACGATGCGATGGCCAGTGGTGTCATCGAAGCCTTGGAGGGTGCCAATCGAAAGGCACTTGTTGTGGGTATCAACGGGACCCAGGAGGCAATCGACGCCATCAAGAGTGGCAAGCTGCTTGCGTCTGGAGACTACAACGGATTCCTGCAGGGTTGCGTTGGAACGATGGCCGCCATTCGTGCCGTACGCAAGCAGGACCTGCCGGCCGAAGTTGTCTTCACGGCGACGATCGTGGACAAATCGAACTACGCGAGCTTTGATGGGCCCCTGGAGAGCCGCCGTTGCCCTGAATGGGCCGACGCACTGAAGCTGGCGGCAGTCAAATAACCTTGATCGTGAGGCGCCAAGTATCAACGGACGGGCGCCATGAAAATTGAGAGGAGTTGCGCAAACCACTGTGGCATGAGTAGCTTCTCGTTCGAGGAGTGATGCAACGATGCTAAGAAAAAGCAGTTGGTGGATTCACACATTGCACGGGCTATCTCAGATCTTCTTTCGAAAGCATTCCTCGAAACGAATATAGGGATGGAACCAACTGCTATGGAATTCCGGCACCTGCGTTGTTTCTTGGTTGTAGCGGACGAGCTTCACTTTGCTCGTGCTGCCGACCGGCTGCATATCGATCAGTCTCCACTGTCTCGTACTATCAAGGAGTTAGAAGAAGAGCTTGGGACCCCTCTTTTCATCCGGACAACGCGTAGCACACGATTGACGAGGGCCGGTCAGCGTTTTCTGGAAAGTGTTCCGCGTGTCTTCACCGCTTTGGAGCAGGCCTGCGACAGTGTGAGATCGGCCTCTGTCGGCTTTCACGATCAGTTGCGCATCGCCTTGTCCGATGGCATCACGCCATCGCGCTTGCCAGCTTTACTGGCGCGCTGCCGCGAGGAAGATCCCGAGGTGGAAATCCGGCTTTTCGAGGTTCCACTGGAGCAGCAGATCAAGGGACTGCACGATGACCTGTACGACGCCGGGTTTTCGATGGCCGAAGATACAGGCGATGGCATTGTGGTCACTCCCGCGTGGGAGGACGAATTGATGGTGGCGGTGCCTTCTCGCCATCCCGTGCTCGCCTTCAAGCAGGTTCCACTGAAGGAAGTACTGCGCTACCCGCTGGCGCTGGGTGACCCGGCCATCTGCGAGGGCCATGCCCGCCAGGTTGATCGCTTTCTCCTGACCTGCAACCCGCCACCCGTACCAAGGCAATAGAGAATCCGCGCCACCGAGAGGAAGCGCGATGCGCAAGAGCAGGTACACGGACGAACAGATCATTGGGTTCATCAAGCAGGCCGACGCTGGCATGAGCGTGGCGGACCTGTGCCGCCGAGAGGGTTTCAGCTCGGCCACGTTCTACAAGTGGCGAGCCAAGTTCTGCGGCATGGAGGCCAGCGACGCCAAGCGGCTGCGCGACCTCGAAGCCGAGAACAACCGGCTCAAGAAGCTGCTGGCCGAAGCGGTGTTGGACAACGAGGCGCTGAAGGTGGCCTTCGGCGTAAAGCGCTGAGCCCACCGGCGAGGCGACGCGCGGTGGGCGAGATGTTGAAGGCGACCTCGATCAGTGAGCGGCGCGCCTGCGCCTTGGTGGGCCTGTCGCGCGACAGCTGGCGGCATCCGCCCCAGCGTACGCAGCACGACCTGGCCACGAGCCAGCGCATAGTCGAGCTGGCCCATGAACGTCGGCGCTTCGGCTACCGACGCATCGGCGACCTGCTGCGTGCCGCGGGCAACAAGATCAACGACAAGCGCGTGTACCGGCTCTACAGGTTGGCCGACCTGTCGGTGCGCAAGCGCCGCGGCAAGCAGCGCTTGAAGCTCGAACGGGTGCCGCTGCACAAGTGCCGTGCCATCAATGAAGTCTGGAGCATGGACTTCGTCAGCGACAGCCTGGCCAGCGGTCGGCGCATCAAGTGCCTGACCGTGACCGACGACTTCAGCCACGAGTGCGTGGACATCACTGTGGATCACGGCATCGGCGGCGAGTACGTAGTGCGCGTGCTCGACCAGGTTTCGCGGTTTCGGGGCTACCCGCAGGCCGTGAGAACCGACCAGGGGCCAGAGTTCACGAGCCGAGCCTTCATGGCCTGGGCCCAGGCCAAGGGCGTGCGCCACATCCTCAACCAGCCCGGCAAGCCCACGCAGAATGCCTACATCGAGAGCTTCAACGGCAAGTTCCGCGACGAGTGTCTGAACGAGCACTGGTTCCAGAGCCTGAAACAGGCCCGTGCCGAGATTGCGCGCTGGCGGGCTGACTACAACGAGATCAGGCCGCACAGCAGCTGCGGCCGGATTCCCCCAGCAAAGTTCGCAGCGCGACATCGACAATCAACTGGCGGCGCCGTAACGGCGCCGCTTCAAACCCAGGAGTAATCTCCTTCAACCCAGCGGATTTTCTCAAAACGACTGGTACGGGTATTGGGGGCAGGTCACTCCGCCAGCATGAACAGGAACCACTGATCGCGCAGCGCGTGGCTACCTTTGATGTGATGATGACTTTGGTTTCCGCCGGGCTGGCCTTGGGCCTGGCGGGCGCGGCGCACATTGCATCCTGCCGCGAGCCTGCCGTCGTGGCCCGGCGCCTGGCAGGCAAGCCGCCCATGCTTGCGACCTATCTGCTGCGCCGTGACGCAGAGCCTTCCGAGATCTTGGCCCGATTCATCGAACGAGTGGCCTGCATTGATTCGACGGATGACATAGGCCCCACCGAAGATTCCTAGACCCATCCGATGAAAAGACTGGAACCATGAACAAAGCGATGCTGCTGATACTGGCCACCGCGCTAACAGCATGCGGCCCCTCTCAACCTTCGGAAACCGTGGATGCGCTCGTGGCCAATCCCGAACGCATCAAGGAAATCCAACGGCAATGTAGAGAAGACCGCGCGAAGGTCGGTGACGAACTCTGCCGTCGGGCCGCCGAGGCAGCAAACCGGCGCTTTTTCGGCGATCGGCCGGAGCAGAAATCCAAATAGCCCCTTCGTCGTCGCTTCGCTGCCACGACGTTCTCTCTGTTACCTCACCACGCCGCAACGCGCTCGCGCTTGCGGCGTTTTGCTTGTCTTCGACACTACAAGAAATCTGGCCTTTTCAGCCTGAATCCTCGCCATAACGGCCTTTGACCGGCACTTCCCCCGGCACCGATCCTGATGCCTGCGGCACGTTGTTGTGCCGTGATCGGGGGAGACAGGAATGCAAGGGACGAACGTGCTGTTCGGCCAGATTGCCGTCGTGTTCGGCATCGTGATCGCCGGCGTGTGGGGCGCCACACAATGGACGGCCGCCGCCCTGGGCTACCAGCTACGCCTGGGTTCGCCGTGGTTCGATTTTCTGGGCACGCCGGTCTATCACCCGTGGCGGCTGTTCGAGTGGTGGTTTTTCTTCGACGCCTACGCGCCGCGTGTGTTCGACACCGGCGGCGCCATCGCGGGCGGCAGCGGTCTTGTCGCCGTGCTGGTGGCGATTGGCATGTCGATATGGCGCTCGCGGCAATCGCGTCTGGTCACGACCTACGGCTCGGCGCGCTGGGCGAATGCCGATGACATCTGCAAGGCCGGACTGTCGAGCCCGGCGGGCGTCTTCCTTGGCCAGCATCATGGCCAGTACCTGCGCCACGAAGGCCCGGAACACGTCCTGACCTTCGCGCCCACGCGCAGCGGCAAAGGTGTCGGCCTGGTGGTGCCCACCTTGTTGAGCTGGCCTGCATCGGCCGTCATCCACGACATCAAGGGCGAGAACTGGAGCATCACCGCCGGCTGGCGCTCGCGCTTCTCGCACTGCCTGCTGTTCAACCCGACCGATGCGAAGTCGGCGGCCTACAACCCGCTGCTGGAGGTGCGGCGCGGCGCGCATGAAGTGCGCGACGTGCAGAACATCGCGGATATCCTGGTCGATCCCGAAGGCGCGCTGGAGCGGCGCAACCATTGGGAGAAGACTTCGCATGCACTGCTGGTCGGGGCCATCCTGCATGTGCTCTACGCGGGCGAAGAAAAAACGCTGCGCGGCGTCGCCAACTTCCTGTCCGACCCGGCCAGCCCTTTTGAGCTGACCTTGCACCGGATGATGACCACGCCGCACCTCGGCGATGGTCCGCATCCGGTGGTGGCCTCCGCTGCGCGCGAAGTGCTCAACAAGTCGGACAACGAGCGTTCCGGCGTGTTGAGCACCGCCATGTCGTTCCTCGGCCTGTACCGCGATCCCACGGTGGCCGAAGTCACGTCGCGCTGCGACTGGCGCATCGCCGACCTGATCGCGGCAGAGCATCCGGTGTCGTTGTACCTCGTGGTGCCGCCTTCGG
Source organism: uncultured Ottowia sp. (assembly GCA_964424045.1). Taxonomy (GTDB): domain Bacteria; phylum Pseudomonadota; class Gammaproteobacteria; order Burkholderiales; family Burkholderiaceae_C; genus Ottowia. The sequence goes on from CAYRHV010000005.1 coordinate 16,913, forward strand.
ACATATCGCGGACGAAGCCGCTTATCCGCCTGATTCTCAACCAGATCGGCCGGCGCCTCACCGAATCGCTCGATGGCAGCGATGGCATTCAGCGTCGTCACAAGCTGCTGCTGATGCTCGATGAGTTCCCGGCGCTGGGGCGCCTGGACTTCTTCGAGACGGCCTTGGCCTTCATGGCAGGCTACGGCATCCGTAGCTTCCTCATCGCGCAGTCACTCAACCAGATCGACAAAGCCTACGGTCAGAACCATTCGATCCTGGACAACTGCCATGTACGGGTGACGTTCGCCACGAACGACGAACGCACTGCCAAGCGCATCTCCGAAACACTCGGCACCGCCACCGAGCTGCGCGCGCAGCGCAACTACGCAGGCCACCGGCTCGCGCCGTGGCTCGGGCACCTGATGGTGTCGCGCCAAGAAACCGCACGCCCGTTGCTGACGCCGGGCGAAGTCATGCAGCTTCCGCCCGACGAAGCCGTAGTGATGATGTCCAGCGTGGCGCCGATCAAGGCCAAGAAGCTGCGCTATTACGCGGACAGCAATTTCAACCGGCGTGTGCTGTCGCCGCCCACGCTCGCTGCCGGTCGCTATGCCGACGTGCCACCGGCCCGTGCCGACGACTGGAGTGGCCTGGCAATTCCCGCCGTACCTGCCGCACCGGCCATCGAAGCCGTCGATGGCCTGGAGAACCTGGGTTCGGCCGACGACGGCGGCCCACGCCGTCAGCCCGAGCTTTCCAAAGTCACTGAGTTTCACCCCGACCGGGAGCCCTCAGCCGGCGACCTGTCGCTGCTCGATGACGACGACCTGCCGCTTCCCCTCCCGCGCCAGCTCGACCCGGCCCTGCAGCGCACGGCCCGGCTGACATCCCTAGACCCTGACGACGGAATCGACCTATGAGCCAGCACCGCCTCAATCTTTTCATCCAGCCGGAGCACGCCAAGCGGCTCGACAAACTGGCCGCCGCCAAAGGCGTGTCCAAGTCCAGCATCGTTGCCGCCGCCTTGGCGTCCTGGCTGTCGCCAGACGCGACCGACCAGCGCGAGGCGGCCATCGCCAAACGGCTGGATCGCCTGTCGCGCCAGGCCGAGCGCATGGAGCGCGACCAGAACATCGCCATCGAGACGCTGGCCTTGTTCATCCGCTACTACCTGACGGTGAGCACACCCGTGCCCGAGGCCCATCAGGACGCGGCGCGCGCCCAGGGCAAGGCCCGCTTCGAGCAGTTCGTGGAGCAGTTGGGCCGCCACCTGCTGCGCGGGCGCAGCCTGGTGCGCGACGTGGTGGAGGAACTGCACCCCGACCCGGTGCGCATGGATGAAGCGCAGGAGCGTGCCTCATGAGCGCCGTTCCCCAATCCATGAGCGCCACGTCGCTCGACCGCCGCATCCAGATGCTGCGCACGGCCATGGGGCCGCTGATCGCCACCGCGCTCGAAGACCCCGACGTGGTGGAAATCATGCTCAACCCTGATCGCACCCTTTGGGTGGATCGGCTGTCGTCGGGCCGCGCGCCGATGAGCGTGGAGCTGTCGGAAGCAGATGGCGAGCGGATCATCCGCCTCGTGGCGGCCCACGTCGGCGCAGAGGTGCATCGTGGTCAGCCGCTCCTATCCGCTGAATTACCCGAGACCGGCGAACGCTTCGAGGGCATCTTGCCGCCAGCAGCGCCGGGGCCGGCCTTCGCGCTGCGCAAGCGCGCCATCGGCGTGATTCCGCTGGAGCGGTACGTCGTGGAGGGAATGATGACCAGCGCCCAGGCGGGCTTTCTCGTTCGCGCCGTGCGCGAGCGCCAGAACGTCCTGATCGCAGGCGCCACCAGCAGCGGCAAGACCACGCTCGCCAATGCCTTGCTCGCTGAAATCGCCGCCACGGGCGACCGCGTGCTGGTGCTCGAAGACACGGTGGAACTGCAATGCGCGGCCCGCGACCACGTTCCGCTGCGCACCCGCGCAGGCGTGGTGTCGATGACCGAACTGGTGCGCTCGTCCATGCGCCTGCGCCCTGATCGCGTCGTCGTCGGCGAGGTGCGCGGCGCCGAGGCGCTGGATCTCATCAAGGTGTGGGGCACGGGCCACCCCGGCGGCATCGCCACGATCCATGCCGGCTCCGCGCTCGGCGCGCTGCTGCGCCTGGAGCAACTGATTCTCGAAGTGGCGGTGAATCCGCCCCGTGCGCTGATCGCCGAGGCGGTCAACGTGGTGATCCACATCGCCGGGCGTGGGGGCAAACGCCGTATCGAGAGCATCGCCCGCGTCGTCGGCTTCGACGGCGTGGGCTACCGCCTGGCGGACGCGCTGGAAACGCCGCTTCCCGAGCTGCTGCCGATCCCCGATGCCGCACTCGCTGCGGCGACTTTCCCGTCCCCTGACCAACCTGGAGAACTGCCATGACGCAGATGATCGTCCCTGCTTTCCGTATTTCCGCAAATCCGCTTCTCCGGCCTGCACGGCTGGATGGCCTGGCTCGCCCGGCCCTGCAGGGCCTGATGCTCGCGGCGCTGATGCTGCTGCTCGCCGGCACCGCGCAGGCTGCCGGTTCCTCGATGCCCTGGGAAGGGCCGCTGCAGTCCATCCTCGAATCCATCCAGGGGCCGGTGGCGCGCATCGTTGCGGTCATCATCATCATCGCCACGGGCCTGGCGCTGGCCTTCGGCGACACGTCGGGCGGGTTCCGCAAGCTGATCCAGATCGTGTTCGGCCTGTCCATCGCCTTCGCAGCGTCGAGCTTCTTCCTCTCCTTCTTCAGCTTCTCGGGCGGGGCCGTCGTATGAACGCGGCCCACGCTGGAGTGCAGGGTTTCGCTCCGGGCTTCGTCCCTGGTTTCGAGATTCCGCTGCACCGCTCGCTGACCGAGTCGATCCTGCTGGGTGGCGCACCGCGCACCGTGGCGATTGCCAACGGCACGCTGGCCGCCGCCGTCGGGCTGGGCCTGCAACTGTGGATTCCGGGCGTGGTGCTGTGGATCGCCGGCCATGCGCTGGCGGTCTGGGGCGCGCGCGTCGATCCGCAGTTCATGCAGGTCTTCGCCCGCCACATCAAGCACAAGCCGCTGCTGGACGTGTGAGGTGATGCCATGCTGAAACTTGCCGAATACCGCCAGCGGCCCGCGCTGCTGGCCGACTGGCTGCCCTGGGCTGGGTTGGTGGCGTCGGGTGTCGTTTTGAACAAGGACGGCAGTTTCCAGCGCACGGCCCGGTTTCGTGGGCCTGACCTCGACAGCGCGACGCAGGGCGAGCTGATCGCCACATCCGCGCGCTTGAACAACGCGCTGCGCCGGCTGGGATCGGGCTGGGCCTTGTTCATCGAGGCCGAGCGACGGCCTGCGGCCGACTATCCGCACTCGGATTTCCCGGAGCCTTTGTCGTGGTTGGTGGACGAGGAGCGTCGCGGCGCCTTCGAGGAATCGGGCAACCACTTCGAGAGCGGCTACCACCTGACGCTGCAATACCTGCCTGCGGATGAGTCCCGCGCGCGTGCGGCGGGCCTGCTGTACGAGAACCGTCCCACTGAAGGCGTGGACTGGCGCGAACGGCTGCAAGCCTTTCAGGCGGAAACGGATCGCATTTTCGACCTGCTCGATGGCGTGATGCCGGAGATCGCGTGGCTCGATGACGGGCAGACGCTGACCTATCTGCACGCCACGGTCTCGACGCGACGTTATCGCGTGGGCGTGCCCGAGGTGCCATTCCATCTCGATGCGCTGCTGGCCGATGCACCACTGATCGGCGGTCTGGCGCCGATGCTGGGCGATGCCCATCTGCGCGTGGCGACGGTGCGGGGCTTTCCGACCTCGACCTGGCCGGGGATTCTGGACGACCTCAACCGCCTCGGCTTTGCGTACCGCTGGAGCACGCGCTTTCTCTGCCTCGACAAAGCCGAGGCGGAAAGAGAACTCGCCCGCCTGCGCCGCCAGTGGTTCGCCAAGCGCAAGAACGTCATCGCGCTGCTGCGCGAAACGATCTTCCAGCAGGAAAGCCCGCTGGTCGATACCGACGCCAACAACAAGGCCGCCGACGCCGACGCTGCCTTGCAGGAGCTGGGCAGCGATCAAGTTGCCTTCGGCTATCTGACGGCGACCGTCACCGTCACGGACGAGGACGCCGCCGTCGCAGACGAGAAGCTGCGCATGGTGGAGCGCGCCATCCAGGGCCGGGGCTTCGTCACCATCCCCGAAACGCTCAATGCCGTGGATGCCTGGCTGTCTTCGATCCCTGGCAACGCCTATGCGAACGTGCGCCAGCCCATCGTCTCGACGCTGAACCTGGCGCACATGATGCCGGTGTCGGCGGTATGGGCCGGGCCAGAGAAGAACGACCACCTCGCCGGCCCGCCGCTGATCGTCACGCGCACCGATGGCGCGACGCCGTTCCGGCTGGTGACGCACATCGGCGACGTGGGCCACACGCTGGTCGCCGGCCCGACCGGCATGGGCAAGTCGGTCTTGCTCGCCACGCTGGCGATGCAGTTCCGCCGCTATCGCGGCTCGCGCATCTTCGCCTTCGACATGGGGCGCTCGATGCGCGCCACGATCCTGGGCCTCGGCGGCGAGCACTACGACCTCGGGATGGACGGCGAGATCGCTTTCCAGCCCTTGGCGTGCATCAACCGCGACGGCTACCGCACCTGGGCCGCTGAGTGGATCGAAGGCCGCTTGCTGCATGAAGGTGTTGTTGTCGGCCCGGAGGAGAAAGCGGCTGTTTGGTCTGCCTTGGGCAGCTTGGCTGGTGCGCCCGTGGAGCAGCGCACGATGACCGGCCTGTCGGTGCTGCTGCAATCGAATGCCTTGCGCCAGGCGCTCGCGCCCTACGTGCTGGGCGGTGCGCACGGCAAGCAGTTGGACGCTGACCACGACCGGCTCGGCATGGCCGACGTGCAGGGCTTCGAGATGGAACAGTTGATGCACAGCAAGGCCGCGGTGCAGGCCGTGCTGCGTTATCTGTTCGCCCGCTTCGATGAGCGCTTCGACGGGGCGCCGACGCTGCTGATTCTCGATGAAGCCTGGCTGTTCCTCGACGAGCCGGCCTTTGCCGCGCGCATTCGCCAGTGGCTCAAGACACTGCGCAAGAAGAACGTCAGCGTCATCTTCTCCACGCAGTCACTGGCAGACATCAAGGATTCGAGCATCGCGCCCGCAATTATCGAAAGCTGCGCCAGCCGCATCTTCCTGGCCAATCCGCAGGCGACCGAACCGCAGATTCGCACGATCTACGAGGGCTTTGGGCTGAACTCACGCCAGATCGAGATCGTGGCCACGGCAGTTCCAAAGCGCGACTACTACTACCAATCCCGCCTCGGCAATCGCCTGTTCGACCTCAACCTGGGGCCGGCGGTGCTGGCCTTCGCGGGCGCTTCCACGCCGCAAGACCAGCGCGACATTGATCGCGTGCTGCTGGACGCCGGCGTGCCGGGCTTCGCGGGCGCCTGGCTGCGCCGTCGCGGCCTCGATTGGGCGGCTGACCTGCTGCCCTCGTTCCCCGGCTTTGCGCCGGGTTCCCTCCGTACCGCTGACCACCTACAGGAGAAGCTGCCATGAAACTGCATACCCCCAAGCTCGCCGCGCTGACCGCTGCCTGCGTGCTCGCCTTCGGTGTCGCGCAGCCCGCGCACGCGCTGTTCGGCGTCGGCGACATCGTGTTCGACCCGACCAATCTGGTGCAGAACACGCTCACCGCCGTCCGTACGCTGGAGCAGATCAACAACCAGATCCGCCAACTCCAGAACGAAGCGCAGATGCTCATCAACCAGGCACGTAACCTGGCCAGCCTGCCGTCCAGCGTGGTGGGTCAGTTGCGCGCGAACCTGGCAACCACCCAGTGGCTGATCGCGCAGGCCAAGGGCCTGGCCTACGACGTAACGAGCATCGACCGGGAGTTCGCGCGCTTGTATCCCGAGAAGTATGCCGCCACGGTGAGTGGCAATCAGATGTACCTCGATGCACAGGAGCGTTGGAAGAACACGCTCAGTGGCCTGCAGACCACCATGCAGATGCAGGCCCAGGCCTCGCAGAACTTGAGCGACGACGAAGGCGTGCTGGCCGACCTCGTGGGCAAGAGTCAGTCCGCAGTCGGCGCGCTCCAGGCCATGCAGGCGACCAACCAACTACTGGCACTGCAGGCCAAGCAGTCCATCCAGACGCAGCGGCTGCAGATCACACAGGATCGAGCAGCTTCGCTGGAGCTGGCGCGGAAGGCCGCCGCCGTGGAGCGTGGCCGCGAGGTGAACCGGCGTTTCGTGGGCACTGGTACGCCGTACACGCCGCAGCCCGTGAACTTCTACAGCCGCTGACGGGGAAGGGCCATGAACGACGTAGCGGTCATTGACCGCTTCCTCAACACCTTCTCGCGCTACATCGACTCAGGGTTTGGGCTGCTGCAGGGGGAAGTGGCGTTCCTTACCACCACGCTGATCGTCATCGACATGACGCTCGCCGGGCTTTTCTGGGCGATGGGCCACGCCACCGGCCAGGGCGAGGACGTGATTGCCAAGCTGATCCGCAAGGTGCTGTACGTCGGTGCCTTCGCCTACATCATCAGCAACTTCAACATGCTGGCCGGCGTGGTGTTCCGCTCCTTCGCCGGCCTGGGCCTGACGGCCAGCGGATCGACCTTGAGCATGGGCAACTTCCTGCAGCCGGGGCGGCTGGCCAAGGCCGGTATCGACGCAGCTGCGCCCATCCTCGACCAGATCCGGGAGATGGCGGGCTTTCCCGAGGTGTTCATCAACATCGCGCCCATCGTCGTGCTGTTCTTCGCGTGGATCGTGGTGATCGTCAGCTTCTTCGTGCTGGCGGTGCAGCTCTTCGTCACGCTGATCGAGTTTAAGCTGACCACGTTGGCCGGCTTCGTGCTGGTGCCGTTCGCACTCTGGAACAAGACCGCGTTCCTGGCGGAGAAGGTGCTGGGCAACGTGGTGTCGTCGGGCATCAAGGTGCTGGTGCTGGCCGTCATCGTGGGTATCGGCTCGGGTCTGTTCGCCGAATTCAGGATACCGCCCGGTTCCGAGCCTTCCATCGACCAGGCGCTGGTCATCATGCTGGCCTCGCTGTCCTTGCTTGCGCTGGGCATCTTCGGGCCAGGCATTGCGACCGGGCTGGTGTCGGGCGGCCCGCAGCTCGGCGCGGGTGCGATGGCCGGTGCCGCACTGGGCGCGGCCGGCGCTGCCGTTGCTGTAGGCGCTGCGGCTACGGGTGTCGGTGGCGCTGTGGCCGCTGGCGCACGCATGGCACCGGGTGCCGCCAAGCTGGCCGGCAGCGGTGCCCGTGCAGCCACTGGAGCCGCCAGCAGCACGAAATCGGCCTTTCAGACCGGCTCCGCTTCCGTTGGCGGTGGCCTCAAGGGCGCAGCCGCGGGCGTGGGCAATGTCGCCAAGACCGGCGCGCAAGCGGCCGGCCAGAAGGTGGCCGATGGCGCGCGCTCGATGAAGGAGCGCGTCGCTGCCGCTTTCCGGCCCGATGACGCTGCAGCATCTGGCGGCCCGCAGGGCGCGGCCGATTCCAGCGCTTCGCCAGCCGCTGCCGAACAGCCTGCATGGGCCAAGCGCTTGCATCGCAGGCAGCAGCTCACCCACGCCGCGACGACGGCCGCCCATACGCTGCGCGGCGGCGATGGCGGCAGCTCCAGCCAGGGGCCAAGCCTGCGTGATTCCGATTCTTGACCCTCAAGGAGAACTCCCATGCGATTCAAAAGACCGCAGGTGCGCTATGCCGACACGCCGCAGCCTGCTACCCCCTACCAATCGGCGGCCCAGGTGTGGGACGAACGGATCGGATCGGCCCGCGTGCAGGCGAAGCACTGGCGCTTCATGGCCTTCGGCTGCCTCGCGCTCGCGCTGCTGATGGCCGGTGGCCTGGTCTGGCGCTCGGCGCAGTCCATCGTCACGCCTTACGTCGTGGAGGTGGACAACGGGGGCCAGGTGCGCGCGGTCGGCGAAGCCGCCACGCCGTATCGGCCCAGCGATGCCCAGGTGGCCTATCACCTGGGCCGCTTTATCGGCTTGGTGCGCTCGCTGTCCATCGATCCCATCGTGGTGCGGCAGAACTGGCTCGATGCCTACAACTACACCACGGACAAAGGGGCGGTCGTGCTCAACGAGTACGCGCGGGTGGCCGATCCGTTCTCGCGCATCGGCAAGGAGTCGGTGACGGTGCAGATCACCAGCGTGACCCGGGCCAGCGACACGTCTTTCAACGTGCGCTGGACGGAGACGCGCTTTGTGAACGGTGCGCTGGATCGCACCGAGCGCTGGAACGCCGTGGTGTCCATCGTGCAGCAGACCCCGCGCACCGAGCAGCGGCTGCGCAAGAACCCCCTGGGCATCTACGTGAACGGGCTGTCGTGGAGCCGCGAACTGGAAGGAAACGAAGGAGCAAAACCATGAATGCGATTTTCCGTAAATCCGCTTTGCCGGTGATCCTGCTGGCATCCACGATCCTGTTTACGGGCTGCGCCACGCAGGGCAAGCCGCCGCCGGCCATCTCGCTCGATGAGCCGGTACAGGCCGAGCCACTGCCCGAGGCGCCGAAGCCGGTGGAGGTCGTGGCCGTGCCCGAGGTGTTGCCGATGCCGGCACAGATGAAGCCTGTACCGGATTCCAAGCCTATGGCGGAACCCGCCGATGAAACCGTGCGCGTGGCCCGCGCCAACGCCGAGGCCCGCGTCGCCCCCACGCGCGAGGGCTACGTCAACGCGATTCAGGTCTGGCCCTTCACCGATGGCGCGCTGTACCAGGTCTATGCGGCCGTGGGCCGCGTGACGGTGGTTACGCTGCAGCCGGGCGAAGAACTGGTGACGGTCGCCGCCGGCGACACGGTGCGCTGGATCGTCGGGGACACGTCGAGCGGCAGCGGCGATGCGCTGCGCGTGAACGTGATGGTCAAGCCGATCCGCTCGGGCCTGAAGACCAATCTGGTCATCACCACCAGCCGGCGCACCTACCTGCTGGAACTGACTTCGACCGAGAAGACGTGGATGGCGTCGGTATCCTGGGAGTACCCGAAGGACAGGATGCTGGCCTTGCAGCGCCAGGCGCAAGCGGCCAGTGCCGCCGCGCCGGTCGATACCGGCCTGACGCTGGAGAAAATCCGCTTTCGCTATGCGGTCAGCGGCAGCAATCCGCCGTGGAAACCGCTGCGCGCCTTCGATGACGGGGAGAAGGTCTACATCCAGTTCCCGCCCGGCATCGCGCAAGGCGAACTGCCGCCGCTGTTCGTGATCGGTGCGCAGGGCGATGGGCAACTCGTCAACTACCGTTTCCGCCCGCCGTACTACATCGTGGATCGGCTGTTCGGCGCGGCCGAGCTGCGCCTGGGCGGGGACAAGGGCGAAATGGTGCGGATCGAGCGCACGGACGGCACGCGGAGGAATTGACCATGAGTCAGGACGACACCTTCGACCGTGCCGCGCCGCAGGCGAGCAAGGTCGCGCCCGAGGCGGTGGCTCTGCGCGCGCAGCCGCGCCCGGTCACGCGCCTGAACCGGCGCACGCTGGCCATCCTCACCGGCGGCCTGTCGGTCGTGGTGCTCGGGGCTACGATTTGGTCGTTGCAGCCGCATCGGCGTGGCTCCGGCGAGCAGACCGAGCTGTACAACGTGGATCGCGTGTCCAAGTCTGAAGGGCTGGACGGCTTGCCTTCGGACTATTCCAAGCTGTCGGCGAAGGTGCCGGAGCTGGGGCCGCCGCTGCCCGGCGATCTTGGGCCGGCCATCGTGAAGTCGCAGCAGCCCATGGCACCGGCCTATGCGCCGCCGGGGCATGACCCGGAGGATGCGCGACGCAAGGAAGCCGAAGCCGCAGCAGCCTCGACGGTGTTCTTCCGCTCGGGCAACCAGGGCAAGGCCGCGGCGCCTGGCGCAGCCCAAGTCGCTGCGGCTGCGCCCGGCAGCGCCTTGGCGGGATTTGACCCGCTGGCGGCCGGGCCAGCCTCGACGGCGGCACAGCCGTCCGATCCCACCGCTGTGCAGAACCGGCAAGACCAGAAAGAGGCTTTCCTGAAAGGCGGTTCTACGGAAACCCGCAATTCCGGCAATCTGCAAATGCCGACTTCTCCGTACCAGGTCATGGCGGGCACGGTGATCTCCGGCGCCTTGGTGACGGGCATCAAGTCCGACTTGCCGGGCGACGTGATCGGCACGGTGACGGAGCCGGTCTATGACACGGCGACGGGCAAGTTCCTGCTGATCCCGCAGGGCTCGCGCCTCATGGGCAAGTACAACAGCCAGGTGAGCTATGGGCAGAGCCGCGTGCAGGTGGTGTGGAACCGCGTCATCCTGCCTGACACGTCTTCGCTGAAGCTCGACAACCTAGCGGGCACCGATCCTGCCGGCTATGCCGGCCTGGAGGATGGCGTCGATTGGCATTGGGGTCGCGTCTTTGCCGGCGCGGCGCTGACCACGCTGCTGGGCGTGGGCGCCGAGTTGGCTGCGCCGGAGAACCGGCAGGACGGCAACCGCATCGTGATCGCCGGGCGCGACAGCGCGCAGGACAGCATCAATCAGGTGGGTCAGGAGATGACCCGGCGCAACATGAACATCCAGCCGACGCTGACCGAGCGGCCGGGCTTGCCGGTGCGGATCATCGTCAACCGCGATTTGGTGCTGCGGCCGTACCAGCCGCTGTTCTTCAACAGGGGGGCGATGCGATGAGCACGACCAAGAAGCTGCGGCTGGGGCCGCTGCCCAAGACCGAGAGCACCAAGCTGACGTTCGCGTGCCCGGCCAGCTTGAAGGCTGACCTTGATCGTTACGCCGCGTTGCACGCGCAGGCGTATGGCGAAGCGGTCGATGCGATGACGCTCATCCCGCACATGCTGGAGGCGTTCATGTCGGGAGATCGAGGGTTCAAGCGAGGAAGCCAGAAATGAAAAAGCCGCCCCTGTGTGAACAGAGGCGGCTTTTGAATTGGTGCCCGAGGCCGGAATCGAACCGGCACGCCTTGCGGCGGGGGATTTTCTTCCCACTTCGGCTTTCGCCGCCGCCGTCTCCGAAGAAACGGCGTTCGTGGGCTGGAGCACGCCTTCACCATAGCCTTTCGGCCTTAGGTGCCCGCCGTCTGCTCTCTACACCTTCCGAGGAGCCTTTCGGCTCCAGGGCTTGGCTCGGTATTAGCTCGGACTCACGTCCAGGGCCTTCGCCGAGTTTGACGGGCTTCACCTCGGGGGTTTCCCCCTGAGGGCTCAAATTTGGTCTGAGTCCCCTGCGTCTACCAATTTCACCACTCGGGCATGACGCGATGCTACTTCAACTACTACTCCTCACTTGGAACCAGCTTGCATCATCCTGGCTCCTAGCTGACTCCTGGCTCGAAATGCTGGCATCTCGATCAAGAAGCGATTTTTCACTCAAACCCTTGTCCCATGCGGCTTGGCAGGCGGTGGACTCAAGCAGGGCCTACGTAGAAGTCCCTATTTTTGAGTCATACGGCGTGGGAGTGCAAATACCACGTCGTGTTCATACCGAAGTGC
>CAYRHV010000006.1:0-26769 GCA_964424045.1 uncultured Ottowia sp.
TGCCGCCGCTGTCGGGCACCAGGCCGATCTTGCTGAAGGCCTGGATGAAGCTGGCACCCGGCGCGGCGATGGTGATGTCGCAGGCCAGCGCCACCGAGGCGCCGGCACCGGCGGCCACGCCGTTGACGGCGCAGACGGTGGGCACGCGCACCTTGATCAGGCGCCGCGTCGTCGGGTTGAAGGCCTGGTCGATCACCGGTCCCGGGTCGGCCCGCCATTCCTTGCGCGGGCCCTCGCTGAAGTCGAACTCCGACAGGTCGGCGCCGGCGCAGAAGGCGCGCCCGGCGCCGGTCAGCACCAGGGCGCGGATCGCCCGGTTCGCCTCGACCCGGTCCAGCGCGGCCCAGAGCTCGCGGTGCATCTGGCGCGTGAAGCTGTTCAGCGATGCCGGCCGGTTCAGCGTCAGGATGGCGACTGCGCCCTCCTCCTCATACAGGACATCCGGGGTTTTTGTATCGGTCATTGTGCGTGTCTCCAGGGCGTGCAATTTACCATTAACCGACCTTGCAGTCGGCCAATCACCGGCCCGTGGCGGTGGCTATAGTCGGGATCTCACCGCTCAGTCCGCAAGGAGAACCCCGCATGCCATACGAATTCATCCAGGTCCGCACCGAAGGCGGGCAAGTCGGCGTGATCACGCTGAACCGGCCCAAGCAACTCAACGCCCTGAGCCCGGCGCTGATGGTGGAACTGGGCCAGGCACTGCAGGCCTTCGACGCCGACGACGCCATCGGCTGCATGGTGCTGACCGGCAGCGAGAAGGCCTTTGCCGCCGGCGCCGACATTGGCGTCATGGCCAGCTACGGCTTTGCCGACGTCTATGGCCAGGACTACATCACGCGCGACTGGGAAACCATCCGCTCGATCCGCAAGCCGGTCATCGCCGCCGTCAGCGGTTTTGCGCTGGGCGGCGGCTGCGAGCTGGCGATGATGTGCGACTTCATCATCGCCGCCGACAACGCGCGCTTCGGCCAGCCCGAGATCAAGCTCGGCATCATCCCCGGCGCCGGCGGCACGCAGCGCCTGCCGCGCGCCGTCGGCAAGTCCAAGGCCATGGACATGGCGCTCACTGCGCGCATGATGAAGGCCGACGAGGCCGAGCGCGCCGGCCTGGTGAGCCGCGTAGTGCCCCAGGACCAGCTGATGGACGAGGCCATCGGCGCCGCGCTCACCATCTGCGGCTTCGGTCGCCTGGCGGTGCTGGCGGCCAAGGAGTGCGTGAACCGCGCCTTCGAAGGCACGCTGGCCGACGGCGTCATGTTCGAGCGCCGCCTGTTCCACGGCCTGTTCGCCACCGAAGATCAGAAGGAAGGCATGGACGCCTTCGTCAACAAGCGCGAGCCGCAGTTCAAGCACCGCTGACGGCCGCGCCGGCAGTCGCCGCAGCCCGCTCGAACCCGGCGTCCCGAGGCGAGCTCGAACGCCGATTTGCCGCTATAATTTCCCGCTTCCGGTGGTATAGCTCAGCCGGTTAGAGCGTGGGATTCATAACCCCAAGGTCGGTGGTTCGATTCCACCTACCACCACCACCTTGCAGCCCGGAAGCATTCAAAGGCTTCCGGGTTTTTCTTTTTTCTCCTCTTAAATCAGACAGTTAACGTCCAACGACATCCGAAGCGGTGCGCGGCCATCCGGCGTTGCCTGGGGGTATTTTTTGGGGGTATTTCTTCGCCAAATGGGGGTATGTCCGGGTGATCGACCTGGCCAAGAAGAGAGTGCCGCGCCGCACGCGATTTCAGGTATTGATTCTATTTTTGCGGGGACAACGGGGACAAACCAGGAAAACGCGCGCAACCCATTGTCATTGCTGAATAAATTTGTCCCCGCAAGGTGCGGGGACAAACGCGGGGACAACGGGGACAGCGGGGACAAACCGGCTCTTTTCGATAACTTTACGCCTACTTGTCCGCTGTCAACCACTCTGTCAAGTAACCGACCCGCCTGCACACTGGCGCAACATCGCGCCGCAACGAACCCGCGAACGGGCGCGCTCGGGAGGACCCAGGCCGCCCGGCCCAGCGAAGGCGATGGGCGTGCCCTACTGACCCATCGAGCGCGCCGCCATCGTCTCGACCTGGCTCTAGAACTCGGGCCTGTCGCACGACGCACGGAGCTTCACCAGCCCGCGCACATTCAGGTCACACGCTCGCCCTATCAAGGATGCCTGGCTGCCGTCCGCGGGTCGGGGGGTCCGATGCGCGCGGGGTGCAAAAAGCCCGCCTGAGCGGGCCAGGAGCGCGGGCGGTTCGCCCGGACAGTCTAACGTGGGGTACGGTCAATTGCCTTGTGTGTTCCCAGGCGCTTGAGTTCAGCCACCGTGTCGTTCAGCTCGAACGTGATCTGCCATGCATGGTTGGTGAACACGTCGATCTTCCAGATTCCTGGTTTCGGATAGCCAGTGAGGCGGTGCAGTCTCAGTGAGCGCGCGTTAGGGTTGGCCTGCAGCATACTGAGAGCTTGGCGAGCCGCCTGCTGAATCTCTGCGGGCGCGTTGCGCAGGTCGGATGCGAAGCGCGCCGAATAGGAAAACCCGCTAATGACAATCCGATGCGTCACTGCTCTGGTAGCAGGGCGGCAAACAAATCGTCGGCGGTCGCGTAGACGACGCCGGTGGTGGGTTCAATTACAGCATCGTGTGTCGCGATCCACTCTCGCAGTTTCTCTACGGTGCCATGCAGATCGCTCAGTGCATCAATGTATTCGCTGTAGGCTTCTGCGACGCCATCATCTTGCCGCAAATCCGGGTCGCTGCACGCACTGGCATGGCGACGACAGGTGTCTCGATAGATACGCGCGCAAGCATCGCTGGCCTTCTCCAGCTTGGCTTGCAGGGTCAGATCCGGGTCAATGGCGCCATCAATGACGCCTAAACGCTCTCGAATTTCCTCGTAGGCGCGGTGGATCGCGTTCACCAGATCGATGTCGGCTGCCAGCGCATCAAGCGTGTTCTCGATCGCGGTCAGGAGCTCCAGATTGCGCGCCGCAAACATCTGAGCGCCAATGGGCGTCATGCTGGATGTTGAGGTGCGGCGTGTAGCAGGCGGCATGGTTAGAAGGTCGCTTGGGCGTAGATGTTGCGATGGATGGCGGCACGCAACTCGCTCATGCCTTTACGACTGTAGCACGGCACTTCGAGTTTCCGAAATCCCTGAACGGTTACGCTTTTATTGTGGCAAGGGCTTGCGCTTCAGCACAACAGCGTGAGCATCGCACGCTGTGAACGTGATTCGAGCGCTTCGATGCTGCTGATTTCTTCTCTTATGGGGTGAACCCGACGCAACCGCCAAGATCCTGGCATTCCGCTTTGAGGTTGTCGTAATTGCGCGTCAGTTCGCGATCACGCGTATCGCATGTGGCTGCTTCGGCGGCCATTTCTGCAGCGCGCTGTGCGGCGTGGGTCTTGCCGTAAAGGTTCTGCTTGTAGGCGTATTGGTCGCGCGCGAGCGCCTCCTGAATCCGCACGCATTCGTCGCGATGGTTGAACATCGCCGCCCGGGCGCGCGGCACGAACAGGTCGTTGAGGTCGCGGCGGCGACGCTCGCGCATGCTGGCCTGGGTCTTGGCCTCGATACGTTGCGCTTCGGTTTGCGGCGGTGGCGCCACTTGCGCGTCCGTGCCGGCATCATCGGGGGCCTCTTTCGGTGGCGCAACCGATCTCGCCGGGCCGCTGGCCGGCTTCACCGTCAGCTCTTTGCCACCCGTGCATGGTGTCTGCTGGATTACGGTGCCGCCCTGGGCGTCCGGGCATTTGTAGATCTGTGCTGCTGCCGGACCCGCTGCGCACAGGGCCAAAGTCAAACAGGCCGCGCCTGCGATCGTGTGCATTCCATTTTCCCGGTGCTGTCTTCAGGTGTTGCGATGATGCATTTGTTTACAAGCAGCGGCAAGGCACTGCGTCACGTTCTCTCATCCAAGACTTCGTGGAGCGCCGCGCTCGGGAATCGTACATCGAGGTCGTTGCGACAGAGGTCGCGCGCCACCTCCAGCAGCGCATAGACCTTGTTCGTCATCGGCGCATACGGCATCAGGGCGGCGCGGATCTGTGACTTGAGCGTCTGGATCTGCGCTTCCTGCTCGGCGGCGTTTTGCAGGTGCTGCGGCTCGGGCTTGCGCGCGCTGACCTGCTCGCCGGCAGCGGCGCGGTCGATCAGTTCCTTGCGCTCCGGCTCTGGCATGGCCTTGAGCGCGTCCAGCTCGACGCCCTTGTCCAGGCTGGTGCCGACCACGCGGTTGATGTCGTCGCCGAGGGCCTCGGCGCGGGCGATGTGACGGTTGATGTCTTTCTTGGATTGGCCTGTGACGGCGGCGGTCTCGGCAGCGAACTCCGTCGGACGGCCCGGGCCGCGCAACGGAATAGTGGGACAACTTGTCTCACTATTCGGGTGCAACGTCTCCCAAATCTGCTTCCGCCGCTTGATCTTGCTCGCCCGCTGCGCCGCCGTCAGCTCCGAACGGCACAGGTTCTCGTCGATCTCGATCAGCTCGGCGCGGATGTATTCGGTCCTCTCATCGATCACGATGGCGTCGATCTCCGTCCAGCCGAGCTGGCGCGCGGCGGCCACGCGGTGATGGCCGGCGACGATCTGATGGCCGTCGCGCGCGATGGGGCCGACCATCGTGGCGCATGGGCGCACGACGATGGGCTGCAGCAAGCCGACTTCGCGCAGGCTGGCGGCCAGTCGATCGACGTCCGCCGTCACCAGTGGCCTGGGTTGACCGCTGGCGCGCAGCGTCGCAAGTGATGGTCGCGCCTCCTCCTCGGAGCAACCTACACGCGCCGAACGCCTGGCCCCCCTGGAAAGCGTGCCCGCTCCGTTGTCAGCATAAGCCGCATGGCAGTCCATCGCACCACGTAGTCGTCCGCGTTCACCGACGGGTCTGCCAGCGCACGCTCGAGCGAAAAGTCGGCCACCTTGAGCAGGCCATCCAGGAATGACGCCCGCGCCATCGGCGAGGGCAGGTTATCGACGGCGAGACGCAGCGTCTTGTGCCGCAACCTCAGAATGCTGGCGGGCTCGAGGTAGAGGTGGTGCTGACGAGGGTCACCGCTCATGAGGCCACCCCCCGGGCCCTGGACAACTCGCCCAGCATCTTCTCCAGGGTGCGCCGGCCAGTCTCATCGGTCGGGACCGGTCCGATCGACGCCCCGTTGTAATGCAGGTTCACGACAGTGCCGCCGGTGCCGGCAGGCGCGGAGGTCGGCGCAGGAACCGGTGCGGACGTCGATTCACTGCCGCCCTGCTGAGCACGGGTGCGACGGTCATCTTCCACCGCGCGCGTCAGACGGTCGAGCTCATTGCGCAGCAGCGCCAGCGACCCGTCCCCCTTCGTCAGATCCGAATAGCGCACCAACATGTCGATGCGCTTCTTCAGCGCATAGGCCGCCTCGGCGTTGGCGTTGCCCACCATGTCCTCGCCAAACAGCGCCGCAATGCGTTGGTTCCGCAGGGCGTCGTCTTCCTTCGCGCTCACGACGTTGCCGTCTTCATTCTTGGCCCACCCACGCTCGAAGCGGTTGGCCATGTAGTCGTCGTATTTCTTGGCGGCCTTCTCGGCGCGCTCCGCTGCGGCGGCCGCTTCGTCCCAACCTTCGGCCGCCTTCTCACCTGCCGACTTGCCTCTGTCGCCTGCGCGCATGGCCTCTTCGCCGTAGTCGCGCAGGTTGTTGATCGCCTGCTGCGTCACCTTCGCGCCGGCAGCAGTCGCGTCGGCCTCCTTCATCTTCGCCTCGGCCAACTTGATGCTGGCATTCAGCTCGGCTTTCTTCAGCTCGGTTAGCTGGCCCTTGACGCGCAGTTCCTCCATCTGCGCGCGCGCCACCGCGATCGAGCCTTCGGCCTCGGCCCGTTGCACCTCGGCCTTCGCCCGGGTGATCTTGATGTCGAGTTCCAACTGTTGAATCCGGTATCGACGTGCTGCCGATTCGTCGCCCATCAAGCGCGCGATCTCCGCGCTTTGCCCCGCCAGCTCGCGCTGTGATTCGAGCAGGCTCAGGGTCGCCTGCGCTTCGGCCACCCGGGCGGTCTTGATTGCGTTCTGCTTGTCGACGGCATCGGCAAGGGCATCGTTGTGCGCCTTGATCGCTGCCGTCGCCTCGCGCGCCACCTGGTTGTATTCCGCCTGGGAAATGCGCCCTTCATCCAGCGCCACCTTCGCGTCACGCTCACGCTCGATCGCTTCGGCACGCACCTTCGCCAGCTTCTCCAGCTCGGCCGACTGGTCGCGCGTGGCCAGGGCAGTCGAGCGCCGCGCCGACGCCTCATCGGCCGCCTTGTCGGCTGCGCGCTGGGTAGCCTCGGACTCGACCGTCAGCGCGTCAACCTTCTTCTGCAGCGCGTCGATCTCGCTCTGTCGCGCCTGCTGTTCGGCTTCGCTGCCGGCTATCAGGTTCTGCTTGGCCGTCAGCTCGGCCTGCAGGATCTCGAGTTGCTCCGCGCGTGCGCTGGCCACCTTCTGCAGCGCGTCGGCATTGCGCTCGGCTGCGGTGGCTTCGGCCTCGGCGATCTCGTTGGCATCGCTGCGGGCCTTGGCGGTCTCGACCAGCGCCTCGCCCTCCAGCTTCACGGCCTGGGCGTGCTTGCCGGCGTTCTGCGCCGCCCGATCTGCCGCGGCGGCCGCTTCCAGCATGGCAACGCTGGTCGCCACCCAGGTGCTGGCCAGGCTCTGCGCCCCCGCGCTGGCGCCGCTCGCTGCGGCACCGAGCGCACCCATCGCGCGCGTGGTTTCATCGGCCCCGGTCGCCGCGTCGTAGAAGGCGCCGGCCGTGTCGCGGATGCGCCCGCCGGCGTCGGCGAATACATCGCTTACGTCGCTGCCGATCGAGCGCAGCGCTTCCATCTTCTGGCTGGCGCTCAGGCTGCCATCGGCCAGAATCGTCACTGCCGCCACCGCCGCGCCGATGGTCTTGCCGAAGCCCAGCAGCAGCTCCGTGGCCGCCTGCAGTGGGACCACCAGCGCCCCCATCGCCGCCGCGAGTGCCTTGGTTCCGGCAGCCAGCACCTGCAGGCCGCCGCCGTCACCAACCGCCGTCATCGCGCGGTTGATGGCGTTCTTCAACCGGTCCCAGCCGGCCGCCAACGTGTCGTTCTCGCTGGCCATGTCGCGCAGCGAGGCCGACAGGGCCGGGAACAGATCGCGCGCGGCCAACCCCCCGGCCTTCACGAGCTCCTGCAGCTGCTGCTGTGTGATGCCCAGGCCGTCGGCGGCCAGCTTCATGGCGCCCGGCAGCGACCTCCCGAGCCGGCGCTCAAGGTCGCTCATGTTCACCGTGCCGCGCGCGGCCATGCGGCCCAGCGCATCGAGCGCGCCCCCCAGTTCCTTGCTCGACAGGCCCAGCGTGGTGGTGGCTTGAGCGACCGAGCGCAGCAGGTCGTTCTGCACCTGCAGCGGCACGTTGGCCGCCTGCATGTTGGCCGCGAACGACCGGTAGGGTCCCATCATGTCGGCAAACGACACCCCGGCCGCATCGGCGGTGGCGCGCAGCACGTCGATCTGCTGCTCGGCCACCTGCACATCACCGAAGATCGCCCGCAGCGCACCGCGCGCGTCCTGCAGGTCGGCGTTCATCCGCACGAACGCTCGGGCCACATTGGCGGCCTGGCTGGCCAGCTCCGTGAAGGCGTTGCCCAGCGCGACACCGATGCCGATCTGGCCGATCGCACTGATCTTCTCGCGCAGCCTCTCGAAGGCGCCAGATGCTTCGTCCCGCGCCTTGATCAGGATTTCGATCGGTTTGAATGCCACTTCGGTCTGCCTTGTCGGTTACTGGGAGCGCCGCTTGGATGGCGGCTGATGCGGGTCGTGCGGCACGCCGATAGATTCAGGCCGCATCGTCGTTCTCGCTCTCGTCGTTGTCTGGGCTGCCGTCGTCGACCATCTGGTCCACCGCCTCGAACACCAGCCGCTCGGTCGACTTGATCCACTCGTTGCGCGCCGACGCGATCACCGACAGCACCGTCGTCTTCGCCGCATCCGGCAGATCCGGCACGGCCCGACTCAGCGCGCCCTCCAGGTGGTCGAAACGATCCACCACCGCGCTGGTCGCCACCGCCAGCACGTCCTCCAACATCGAGATCGGCGCGTATTCGCCGCGTGCGATCGCGTTCTTGATCGCCTGGCCCTCGCGCTGCTCGCGCGCCAGCGCCGCCCGTTCCTGCACCAGGTCCAGGCCCTCGCCTACGCCTACGCCCAGTCGTCCGGCGGCCTGTTCGCGCAGCCGCTCGCAGTAGGCCAGGATCATCTGACCCAGCGTCCCATCACGCGGCAGCCGGCCATCCTGAACCATCGCGCTCACTGCCTGCTGCGACACCCCAACCACCCCGCCGAACTGTTCCTGAGTAGCCGTCCTATCGAGGTCAACCATCACCAAACAACCCCCTTAGCGACCCCACCAAACAGCCCGAAACCGCGCCCCAACGAACCCGCGAACGGGCCGGCTGGGAAGGACCCGCGCGCCTTCATCGGCCTGGCGGTAAATCGGCTGTTCGAATCTAGGGAGGTGGAATAGGTGACCGACTCGCCAGGCTTGGTAGGAAAACCGCGAAGGAGCACAGCCTGTCCGCTGTCGGTCATGCCCCGGCCATCAGCCACTGACCGGGGCACGGGTTCTGCAGTCATCACAAATCGGCGCCGCCGCGGATGATCCCGGTACGCCGCAGGAATGCGGCGTTGGTGTCAAGGCGAACCTTCACAGCCAGTCTGTCAGAGAGGCGCCGACCAGCGCCGACCAGAACCAGCGGCTCCGACGATCCACGCAGGCGCAGGCGGCCAATCACCGGGTGCAGATCGGGGTCGGGCAGCAGGAACCAGCGCCCGGCCGGCAGATCCGCCAGCGCCGAAACCTCGATCCCCAGGCCGGCCTCGTGCACCAGCTTGTTGGCGGACAACTCCAGCTCGGGTGCGACCACCAGGTGCTTGGCCGCCAGGTTCAGCGCTGCGTCCGGCTGCTCGGAGGCCTGACGCAGCACCTTCATGGCGATGCCCAACGTCTCGTCGTCCAGTGCCTGCGCCACCGTGTTGGAGCTGTCAAACATGGCGGCCTCGTCCGGCATCACCGGGTTGCTGGTCAGCAGCTCAGTCACCAAGCGCGTCTCGACGCGAGCGCCGCCGGCGCCGATGCTCCGGAACAGGCCTGCGATCGCCAACAGGTCATCGGACAGCAGCCAGTCACGATGCAGCCAACAAACGCGAGCGTAGGTGCGAAGCTGCAACTTCGAACCAACCGCAGGCGCCAAGCCCTCAGCATAGGTGATCTCCGAGAGCTCACCAACCAGCCGCGGGTCCACGTCACCATCGAAGGCCCGGCTGTCGACCTCCTTGAAGTCCGCGACCTCGACCGGCGCGGTGAAGCGGCTGTATTCGGCGCTGGCGCCGTTGAAGACGCTCAGCACCGCCGGGAGGTGCGAATCGATCAGCAGCTCCATGAACTCCGGCGTGGACAGGCCGCGGAACATGAGGGCGCTGCCGGATTCATGTGGCCGCCGGGGCTCGCGCGCCACCGCCAAGGCGTAAGCGATGTCTCGGAAGGACAGCGTGTCCGCCAACGGATGCGGGCGGTCTGGCCGGCGACCGGCGCTTGCAGCCAGGAAGTCGCCAGCAGCGGACAGGACCTCGGACGGTTCGAAGCGCCCATAGTCAAACGCGGCAGGCTCCGCCCTCAGGGTTCGGGTGGTGATTGAATTCGGGGTGTTCATGGGGCAATGGTCGCCCGCAAGTCACTGGCCGCGCTCGGTTGTTTGGACTGGCCAATCGTGCATTTGCAGCAAGCTAAAGAGCTTGCCCACATCGCGCACCATCCGGCCAGGGCTCGCGCGGAAAGCCTGCGCCAGCGCCTCCTCGGACGGCGACAGATCAAGCGTGACGCCGGCCTCCAGACGCGGCCAGATGCGAGACTCGAAGTAATCCACGGCACGGGACAAGCGATGTGCAGCCCGCCAGGTGCTGCAACCATCGGTGCTCAGCCAGCCGGCCGCCTCGACCAAGGCGTCGTTCCGAATCTTGGTGCGGTTCGGCCGATCCAGGCCGATGGCCGCGGCAGTCTCTTTATCGCCGCCAGCGGCCAACAGCTTGCGCGCCAGTTCGGGCGGCAGCTGCACGGGCTGGCCGCGCGCGGCCTCGAGCACCAGGTGAGCGGCGTCTCGGCTCGACGATGCTGGCCCCATAGCTTCAATCAATCGTCAGCCCCTCAAAAATTCAGTAACTCCACGGCCCTCTGACTACCTACCGAACGAGGCCCGAATTACCCTCAACTGCGGCGCCAGGGAGGGCCCGTGCACTTCTCCTTGGAACAGACAGCGGATCGGCATCCCCCGCGCCGCCGCCCTCCGCGCGGCCCGGCTGCGCTGCGCGATTTGTGCGGCTGGGCTCACAGATCCAACTCCAGCAGCGCCTCAGTAACGTGGTAGCACCGCACATGGCCAAGGCCCGGGACGCGCGGCTTGCAGTCGTATCGCCCATGTGCATCGGACTCGAGACACCCATGCTGATGCAGCACGGCAGCCACGGCGCGATGGTCGAAGCCCTGGCAGACCTCGCGCTGGAAAACCTCGCTGAAGATGTAGAAGTCGGTGCGCGTGCTGTCGAGGTCGTCGGGGTGGATCACGTCGCCCAGCTCGGCCAGATGCTGACTGTTGGACCGGATCGGCGTGCCGTCCGGCGCCAGCAGGCGGCGCACGCCCGCGCGCTGCAGGGTGCGCGGCGTGCGGTCGTTGCCCGACTGGTGCCACCAGGTGAAGCGGCCTTCGCCATACACCTGCAGGAACTGCCGCACCTGTTTGAGCATCTGCCTTACCTCGGCGTTGCCGATGCCACCACGCTGCGCCAGCCACGTCTCGAACAGCTTGCGCGTGGCGCGCTCGGCTTCGCCCGCCGGCCATCCGGTCAGGCCGGCCTCGGTGGCCAACTCGCCAGCCACGGCGACAACCGCGAACCGCTGCGCCACACGCTCGACCTGGCCCGATGCACCCTCGGGCACCCAGGCATAACGCAGGGCCTCCATGCGCTCGCGCAGGCGACCGCCCAGGCCCTGCCACTGCGGCGCCAACCACCGCAGCCACGCACGGCCTGGTGCCCCATAGGTGGTGGTCACGGCGCGGCCCAGCTCGTGCGCCAGGACGGCACCGCCTTCGCGGTCGTGCAGGTTCTCGAAGACACCCATGCCCAGGCCGGCGTCGGCCGGGATGTCGATCATGCGGACCTCCTGCCCGACGCGCGTGCGCTTGTCCGCCGCCATCATGTGGTCGGCCAAGTTGACCTCGCCAGCCGACAAGAACAACAGGCGCCAGCTCAGCCGCGCACGCAGCGCGGCACCACGCGACGCCCTGCCCTTGCTCTGTTCGTTGGCGAGCAGATAGGCCGCCTCGCCGGCAACCTTGGGGTCCACCTGGCCCAACTCGTCCAGGATCAACGTGGCGTCGCAGTGCGCGGCGGCGATCAGCTCCAGGGCGTTGTCGGTCGTGCGCCAGCGCTGCATGTAGCCCGGACCGCCGTTGACGCTGCCGGCGGCGCGCAGCACGGTGGTCTTGCCGTCCGAGCTTTGACCGCGGATATGAAAGCCACCACTGTCCACGCCAGCCGGCCGCATCAGCGGCCCGGCAAATGCGGCGGCCACGGCGAACACCAGCCGGCTGTTGCCGATGCACAGGCGGCCGATGCGATCGATCCAGGTGGCCACGTCGCCGCGCTGCCGGAAGGTGCGCTCGGTCGGCACGTCGGTCTGATGGACTACGCGCTCCGCGCTTTCGCCGATGGTGTCGCCGGGCAGCACGTAGACCGCGCCACCATCCGAAGCCGGGTGCCAGCCGCAGCGCTCCGTGCAGGTGGCCAGCGCGTCGGGGGCGCGCGACTGCAGATACTGGCTGAACCGGTTGCGCGCCGCGCTGGCCGTGCTGATCTGCAGGCCCTGGTTGAGCAGGCTTGCGCGCAGTTCGCCGCCGTCGCCGGCCAGCAGCCGGGCCGGCGCCGCCCACTCACGTGGCCGCCCGGCCGGGTCGGTGAAGGACAACAGGAACCCCCAGCCCAGACCGTCCGCATCGCGCGTGCGCGCGGTGACCTCCAGGGGGCTACACAGCCACATGGGCGCCAGCTCGCGGCCTTCCTTGTCGCGGGGGATGTAGTAGACGCCGCTGTCGGTGACGACAAACGGGTCGTTGGGATCGCTGGCGGGCGCGGCAACAGCCGCATCCTCATGCAGCACCGGCGCGGTCGGTTGCGCCGCATCGGCGCGCGCCAGCGCACCCTCGATCTGTGCGCGCACGGCGTCCAGGCCGCTGCAGGCGTGCAGGTCGTTGAAGTCGGTCCAGTCGCCGGCGCCGTGCGGAAAACGCGGGAACACAGCCAGCCCGTGCACCAGTGCGGCGGCGGCATTGGCGGCCTCCTTGCCGGGGTTCTTGCCGCTGCGCACTTCGGTGCGGCGGTCATCGTCACCGGCGACCACGATACGGACGGTCGGGCACTGCTTGCGCAGCGACTTGGCCACGGCCTTGAGGTTGCCCGCATTGAAGGCCACGGCAACCGGCCGACCGGTGGCCTCATGCACGCTGGCGGCGGTGGCATAGCCCTCGGCAACGAGGATCACGTCTGCGCCGGTCAGGCTGCCGACCACATGGAACAGGCCCCGCACGCGGCCACCAGTGTGAAACCGCTTCTCCGGGTTGCTGCCGGTGGGCCTGTTGCGCTCGATGTATTGCAGGCTCCAGAGCTCACCATCGGCGTTGCGCATCGGCACCAGCAACTGCCCGGCGTCACTCACGCGCAGGCCGTGGGCCTTCACCTTCTTGCGCTGCAGATAGGGGTGATTGTCGGCGCCGCCCTCGCTTGCCGTGTGCCAGATTTCCCGGCAGTCTTCGGCGGCGGCCTCGTTCGCCTCGTCGCGCTCGGCCTGCGCCTTGCGCCGCGCGGCCTCGGCTTCCTGTTTCTCTCGGGCCAGCTTTGCCGGGTCGGGCAGCAGGGCCTGGCGCGCTTCCACCGGCACTTTGTAGCCGCGCTCTTGCGCCATGTGGATCAACGTGCCAATGCCAACACCACCCAACGCCTTGACGCTGCGCCATGTCGCGCGCACGGCCGCACGGTCGTAGCTGCCCGCATCGGTGGCGCTCCACTCGTCGAACAGCGCGAAGCCCTCGTCGCCGGGCAGCTCGGAGCGGACGGCCATGCAAATCCGGGCCCAGTCCTCGCGCGGCAGCGCGGCCGGGATGAACGCCAGCGCTTCGCGGATGCGCTCAGGCGTTATCTGCATCGCGCCGCTCGGATGCGGCGATGCGCTCGGAGATCCAGGCGTTCACCTGGCTTTGCCGCCAGGCCACGCAACGCTCGGAGATTTTCACGGACTGGGGAAAGCGGCCCTCGCTCATCAGCTGGTAGATCATGCTTTTCCGAAGGCCAGTGCGGTTCTCGACCGCACGAAGACGGAGCAAGATGGCGGGAACGGCGGTTTGTGTTCGTTGACTCATGTTTGTTGACCCCTTAGTCAAAGGTGCCCGATGGTGTCCGCCAGCGGCGGCGCAATCTAGGGGGAAAAATTAGTCTGCGGGGTAGCGCACGTCGCCACGCACCGCCTTTTCGTCGCCGAAAGTCCAGCACCAGCCTATGCAATCGACCACCTGCTCCACATAGGCGCCCGGGCCCGGCGCGCGCACCGCGTAATTGGGCACGGCGAGTACACGAGCCCCCTCGGCTGGGCCATCCTCGAACAGCAGTGCGTCGTATCGGATCAGGTAACTTTCGCCGCGCGCAACAATGGCGCGCGCGTCCTTGGGATCCCCCATACCGATGTAGTGGCGTGACTCCCACAGCCGCACCACTGCCGACATCGGAGAACGAATCCGAGTCAGATCAACGCCCGGTAGCGGCCGGCCGGATCGTGCCCATCGAAGGGCTATGTGGGCCGCGATATCGCGGCTGGTTTTTGGGGGGCGGCCCGGCTTGCGGCGGGGCGTGAAATAAATCTTGGCGTTCGTCAATTGCAGACTGAACATAACAACTCCCTCTTTGTTGAGCTTGCGGTAATAGGACGCCCCTATGTCGTCGCACAGCGCGCCAGCTGATGTCACATCCACTCGCGCTCAGCCATCGAGAGCGCCTTCCCGCCGCCGACGATCACGTGATCGAGCACGCGCACACTCAGCAGCGCAAGCGCCGCCTTGAGCGTCTGCGTCAATGCCTCGTCGACACGACTGGGTTGCACGCTGCCGCTCGGATGGTTGTGTGCCAGGACGACGGCCGACGCGCCATACAGCAGTGCCAGGCGGGCAACCTCGGCCGGATAGACCGAGGTCTGCGCGATCGTGCCGCGGAACATGCGTTCAAACGAGATCGCGCGATGCTGCGAATCCAGGAACAACACACAAAAATGCTCGACTGGCTCGGCGCCGATCTGAAGCAGCATGTAATTCTTGACAGCCGTCGCGTTGTCCAGCGCCGGGCGCTCGACCAGCGCGCGCCCGACGATGTTCAGGGCGCGATCCAGTGCGCCACGCTCGCGCACAGTCAGTCGGGCGCGGAAGGCTCCGGCGCTGTCGAGCGGGTCATAGGTTGCGAGCGTCATGTCCTGGCGCTTGCCGTCCGCTGCAGCGGTGCGTCGACGAACCGCATCAACGCGGCCCGCCTGTCCCCCTGCTGCGGCCCGGGACCTGGTTCCCGCCGTGCTGCGGGGGCGAACGGTCTGCTTTGCGGCGGTCATGCGTCACCCCCTTCCAGCGCTCGAGCGATGGCGCGCGCCAAATCCAGGGCCAAGGCATCCAGCCATGGCGATCCGCCTTTCGGGGTGACTCCATCCGCGCACATCGCCCGCTCGGTGGCAGCGTCTGCCGCTTCGGCGAGTAGTGCCGATAGCGCATTCATGGCGTCCGCCCGGGGCACGCCGGCATTGACAGTCAACAGATCCACGCCGAAGACCCGGACAGGCGCAGCGGCGGTGACGGGGCCGGTGTTGCTGCCGGGTGCTTGGGTGTTCGCCAGATTGAAGTGCTCCATCACACGCCCTCCTGGCTCAGCTGCTGCAGCAGCTGCAGGGCGCGCCGGCAGCGCGACAGCGCGGCCCAGCAGTCGGCACCACTGGCGTGCGGGTTTTCAGTCAGGCGACGGGTGAAGGCCAGCGCCAGGCCGAGGGCGGTCTCGGTGGCGACGATGCGCTGCTCGCGCGTCATGGTGCGCCCGGTGCGGACGCGGGGGGATGGCTGGAGTGCCATGGGTCGATCTCCTCGTTGAGACTCGAAACCCACCTGCTGCCGTTTTCAGCGACAACAGGTGGACGGGATGTGAAAACACGCAACGAGACGTGCGGGCGGCCTTACGGTTCGCCCCATCCCGCCCAAAGCATTCGGCCTTGCGGCCAGTGTTCAGACGCGACGAAAGCCCACTGTCGGGGGGCTTCAACCGCTCGTTGCAAGGTGTTTTCAGCACCGGCGCCGGTCAGGCGCTGGCGCAATTATGCCGACGCTCGTGCCGGCGATCAAGCGGCGGGGGCATGGGCGCCAGGGGAAGGGCTCTTTTCGCGCAGTTTGCAACAGTCAGCCAGGCGCGATGACGTGCGAACAGGTCCAGAAAGAAGGGGCAGGAACACCAGAAAGAGAGAGAAGAGTACTTCTCTTCTTCTGTATGTCCCCGTTTTGTCCCCGCAATGTCCCCGCTGTTGTCCCCGCAAGCCAAACAGGCCGCCAAGCCGCATGGTTGCTCGGTAATTTGCTACGGTAATAGGGCCTGTCCCCGCGTCCCCGCCGGGATTGAACACCTGCGCAGATTTTCAAGCCTGGCGGCGCTTGTCCAGCTCGTCGGCCCACCACTGCATCAGCCTGGTGCGCTCCTGCATGTAGGTGGCGCGGTGGTAGGCGGCGCGGATGGCGTTGAGCTCCTTGTGCGCCAGCTGGCGCTCGATCACGTCCGCGTCCCATCCGGCCTCGTTGGCCATGCTGCTGAACAGCGCCCGGAACCCGTGGGCCGTCGCCAGGCCCTTGAAGCCCAGGCGCACCAGGCACGAATTGAGCGTGCCGTCGCTGATCGGCTTGCCAGGGTAGTGCGGGGACGGAAACACCAGCTCGCCCTGGCCTGAGAGCTGCCACATCCGGCGCAGGGCCTCCACCGCCTGGCGGGACAGGGGGACGCGATGCTCGGCACGCATCTTCATGCGCGCGGCCGGGATGGTCCAGCGGCCGGCGTCCAGGTCGACCTCGCGCCAGCGCGCGCCGCGCACCTCGCCCGGCCGGGCGGCGGTCAACACCAGGACGCGCATGGCGCTGGTGGTGGCCAGGTCGCCGTCGTAGTGATCCAGGCGCTCCAGGAAGACAGGCAGCTCCTCCTCCGGCAACATCAGGCGGTTGCGCTTGTCACGCGGTGCCAGCAGCTCGCCGGCATACAGGTCGCGCATGGGGTTGTCATCGATGCGGCCGTGCGCCACCGCCCACCGATACACGGCCTTGACCCACTGCAGCACCCGCGCGGCCGTCTCGCCAATGCCCTTGCCCTCCGTCGCCACGATCACGGCGCGCAGCTCGTCCTGCCGGATCCCGGCCAGCGGGCGCTCACCCAGCTCGGGGAAGACGTGCAGCTCCAAGGCCCGGCGCATCCGCCGGGTGGTGGTGGCGGTCCACCGCGCCGCCTGGTGCGCCAGCCATTCATCGGTGACGACGCGCAGGGTGTTGCCGCGCTCGAGCGCTGCCGCCTGCTTGGCGGCCTTGCGCTCCGCGGATGGGTCGGCACCAGCGTCCAGTCGTTCGCGCGCGGCGGCGACGGCGATGCGCGCCTGTTTCA
Organism: uncultured Ottowia sp.; assembly: GCA_964424045.1. GTDB lineage: Bacteria > Pseudomonadota > Gammaproteobacteria > Burkholderiales > Burkholderiaceae_C > Ottowia. Next base: position 16,744 of record CAYRHV010000006.1, read on the forward strand.
GCGAGACGGCCGGATACACGCCCAGGGCCAGCAGCTTCTCCTTGCCCTGGTGCCGATACTTCATGCGCCAGTAACGGGCCCCGGCTGGTGTGACCTGCAGATACAGGCCCCGGCCATCGTAGTGGCGGCCGGGCGGCGGTTGGTTGCGCACGAAGGCATCGGTCAGCATGTCGGGTTCCTCGGGATGGTGGGGGTATCAATCCGGGGGTATATTTTGCCCGTCATTCAGCAGAGCACAGATTCATGCGGCCTGGCAGCCGATATCGGTTGCGCCTACCTCGAGGCCTGCACGTCGCACGACGTGCAGGCCTTTTTCATGGCGCCATCGGCGCCCCGCGGCGCCGACCGGCATGCGCTCGCGCGCGAACGCCCACCGCTTGCACGCCGAATGCAGGACGCGTAGCCTCTGGCCCGGGCGCCGCCGATGCCTGATCCGGCTCCAGGGATTTGCTCGCGGCCCTGATTTGCCTTATTATTCGACCGACCGGTCGGTTAACTCATACTGCCGACCTCCCACCTTTCGAACCAGGAGACATCGTCCACCATGAACAAGGAAAAGATCGCCCAGAGCATGGAGTTCCCGCCGGCCACGGAGCAACCCAACATCTATCCCCTGTCGTGGCATCAGCACACGAAGAAGCTGGAGGAGATCTGGGACGCCTCGCAACGCGAATACTGGGACGTGAAGAGGCTGCCCTGGGATACCTTCAACGTCGACAAGTACAGCTGGGAGCAGCGCGAGGCCATCGCCTACTGGTGGACCCTGCTGTCGGTATTCGACGCCTCGGCGCCGCCGGTGTTCGCCTCGGCCATGATCAAGACCTACGAGGCGCACGAGGAAGACGCGGTGCGCCGCTGCTTCTTCAGCGTCACGCGCGACGAGCAGAACCACGAGCAGATGTGCGGCCTGGCCATCACCAAGCTGCTCGGCCACCCCGATCCGATCACCTACGAGCCCAGGACCGAACTGGGCAAGCGCCTGCAGAAGAACGCCAAGTGGCTCTACTACAACGGCGGGCGCTACTGGAGCGGCTACAAGCAGGCGGTGCCGAAGTACAGCCTGGCGGTGCTGTTCTCCTCCTTCCTGATGGGCGAGATCGCTGCCGCCACCATCTTCCACCAGATGGCCGCCGGCTGCACCGAGCCGGTGTTCAAGGAAGCCTTCCGCAACATCGGCAAGGACGAGGGCCGGCACATGGGGATCTGCCTGGCGCTGATGGAGCGCGACTATCCCAAGCTCGACGTCTCCGACCACGCCCTCATCACCAAGCAGATCCGCGCCGGCTACCTGTTCCTGTCGGCCGTGCTGTTCGAGCCGCCAATGGACTTCTGGGACCTGCCGGACGACTTCATCGAGAACCAGCGCGCCGGCGAGGAAGTGGCACGCTCGGCCGGCTTCGCGATCCCGGCCTACGAGGCCAAGAAGAACAACTGGCGCGCCGCCATCCTCAACCTGAAGGGCGCGCTGGACAAATACGGCATCCCGTTCCCGGCCATTCCCGAGGTCGACATCACGGGCCAGGAGATCACCGACGTCGACATGGAAGACATCATTCCGGTGTTCTGATCACTATCATTCGTGGCCGAACCCGGCATGCACAGGATCCAGGCGGCAACGCCCGGGCCGTGCCGGGATGAATCCAGCGATGCGCGCAGCGGCCGGTCCGATGCGCGCATCCAGTCGTTGGCAGGTTTGACGTCTCCATGCCTCAAGAAGTGAAGCTGCATCCGTCCGGCCAGGTCGTGACCTGCGAAGACGGCGAAACCGTGCTCGAGGCGCTCGAGCGCTCGGGCTATGCCCTGCCCAACAACTGCCGCGCCGGCGCCTGCGGCGAGTGCAAGGTGCACGTGCGCTCGGGCGAATTCGACCAGGGCTTCGTGCTCGACATGGCGCTGTCGCAGGACGAGCGCGCCGAGGGCTTCGGCCTGATGTGCATGGCCAAGCCGCTCGGGCCGATGGTGATCGACTGGGGCACGGAGGACGCCAAGCCCAAGCTGTTTCCGCCGCGCGCCGCGCAGTATGCGGTGCTGGTGGATCGCATCGCGCGCACGCCGCGCATCACCGAGTTCGTGCTGCGCCCACTGGGCGAGCCGATGCGCTTCTGGCCCGGCCAGTACCTGCAGCTGGGCGACCCCGGCGCCGGCATTCCGGTGCGCTCCTACTCGCTTGCCAGCGCGCCGCGGCCGGATGGCGAACTGAAGCTGCAGGTCACGCGCGCCGAGGCCGAGGACAAGGACCCGCTGGCCGGCCGCACCAGCCGCTGGCTGCACGACGAGGTGCAGCTGGGCGACACGCTGCGCTTCTCGGGACCGCACGGCACCTTCATCGGCGATCCGGCGGCGGACACGCCGGTGCTGTGCCTGGCGGCCGGCTCGGGCCTGGCGCCGATCCTGTCGCTGACCGAGGCGGCGCTGCGCCGCGGCTACAAGCCGCCCGTGACCCTGATGTTCTCGGCGCGCGAGCCGGCCGACCTCTACGACGTCGGCCTGATGCGCTACTGGGCGCTGCGCTACCCGAACTTCCGCTACCTGCCCACGACCACGCGCGTGCAGGCCGACGGCATGCTGCACGGCCGCATCACCACCATCCTGGGCGAGCACTTTCCGGACCTGTCCGGCCACAGCGTGTTCATCGCCGGCACCACCAGCTTCGTCGACGACTGCGTGTTCAAGGTCAAGGAACTCGGCGCCCGGCCGGCGCTGATCCACACCGAGGGTTTCTTCACCCAGATCTGACCGCCTCGCGTTCGAGGCGATGACAAATGACGCCGGCTCACGCCGGCATGACGAATGACCGCCTTGTCATTGAAGCGCAGCGAAGTCATTCGTCATTTGTCATTTGCGCCTCACAAACCCGCCGAGCTGCTCGAGTCGACGGGCGTGGCCGCGACCGGCTCCTGCGCGGGAGCGCCGCCGGGCCAGCGGCGCACCACGCGCTGGAAGATCAGGGCATTGGGAATCTGCAGCAGGCGGCGTGGCTCCCGGGACTCCAGCAGGGTGGTGTAAAGCAGGTTGATGTCGACCACGCGCCCCTTGGCGCCAGGCTTTTCGGCGCTGTCCAGCACCTCGATATCGTCGCCCGGCCGGAACGGCTGCGCCACCATGATCAGCAGCGCGCAGAACAGGTTCGACAGCACGCTCCAGGCGGCAAAGAAGGCCACCGCGCCGACCGCGGCAAAGCCGGTGATGGCGGTCCAGAGCACCGACGCCGACACGCCCAGCCGCTCCAGCACCAGCAGCAGCGCGGCCAGGATGATCAGCCAGCGCCCGACGCCGCGCAGCGGGACCACCCACTTGTCCGGCACGCCATAGTGGTGGGCAGCGCGCGCCAGGACGCGCCCGAGCAGCCGGTTCAGCAGCCACGCGGCGACCAGGATGGCGATGATCTGCAGGCTCGGCACCAGCAGGCCGAGCCAGTCCTGCATCCAGTCGGGCAGGGCGATGCGGTGGCGGCGGATGAAGGTGATCAGATCCATGATGTCTGCTTGAACCCGGAAACGGCGTCGACAGGTGCCTGGGCCTGGCCCGGCAGCCCGTATCGTGCCACGCAGGGGGCCGCCGCCAGGCAGCAGGGTGGCGCGGCGCTGACGGCACCTCGCACGACGCCCACGGCGGCGGCCGGCAGCCCGCATCCCGGACGCGTCCCGCGGACCCTCGATGGATGCGTCAAAATTCTCATCCTGCTCTGTTTTTCATAGTTGTTCCGCGCCCCTGCACGAGCCCTCGGTAATTACCCCTAGGTGGGCGTCGGCGTCCGCCATGTAGCATTCGCGGTGCCCGATTCAACGCGTTGACGCACCTGCCTTGACCGCCTCGCCCGACCCCCACGAAGCACCGATGCGCCTGGCCATCGAGGCCTCGCGCACGGCCCTGCGTCGCGGCGACAAGCCGTATGGCGCCACCCTCGTGGCCGCGGACGGCCGGGTGTTGCTGGTCGCCGGCAACGAGCAGAACAGCACGCACGACTGCACCGCACACGCCGAGATGGTACTGGTGCGGCGCGCCCAGGCCGAACTGGGACCGGCGTCGTTCGAGGGCGCCACCGCCTATGCCAGCGGCGAGCCCTGCGCCATGTGCGCCGGCGCGCTCTACTGGGCCGGCGTGGCGCACGTGGTCTATGCGGTGCCGCAGCCGGACATGGCGGCACTGCTGGGCGGGCGCCTGCTGCCGACGCGCATCGAGCGGCTGCTGGGCACGGCCGAGCCGCCGCTGCCCGTCACCGGCAGCCTGCTGCGCGACGAGGCCCTTGCGGTACTGCAGGAGGCGGCCAGCCAGGCCGCCTCGAGGGGCGGCTGAGCCATGGCAGAAAGCCCTGTGCCGCCGCGCCTCGAGCTGATCGGCATCACCAAGCGCTACCCGGGCGTCGTCGCCAACGACGGCGTGTCGCTCAGCGTCGCGCCGGGCGAGATCCACGCCGTGCTGGGCGAGAACGGCGCCGGCAAGAGCACGCTGATGAAGATCATCTACGGCACGGTGAAGCCCGACGCTGGCGAGATGCGCGTCGACGGCCAGCCGGTGGTGATCCGCAACCCGCAGGAAGCGCGCGCGCACGGCATCGCCATGGTGTTCCAGCACTTCAGCCTGTTCGAGACCATCTCGGTGGCCGAGAACGTCTGGCTGGGCCTGGACAAGTCGCTCCCGCTGGCCGAGGTGACGCGCCAGATCCGCCAGAAGGCGACCGAATACGGGCTCGAGATCGAGCCGGAGCGCCCGGTGCACACCCTGGGCGTGGGCGAGATGCAGCGCGTCGAGACCATTCGCGCCCTGCTCACCAACCCGCGCCTGCTGATCCTGGACGAGCCGACCTCGGTGCTGACGCCGCAGGCGGTGGACAAGCTGTTCGTCGTGCTGCGCCAGCTGGCCGCCGAGGGCTGCTCGATCCTCTACATCAGCCACAAGCTGCACGAGATCCGCGCCCTGTGCAGCCACTGCACGGTGATGCGCGCCGGCAAGGTCTCGGGCGTGTGCGACCCGCGCCAGGAAACCAACGCTTCGCTGTCGCGCCTGATGATCGGCAGCGAACCGCCGCAGCTGGAGCACCACGAACGCGCCGTCGGTCCGGTCGTGCTCGCCGTGACGGACCTCAGCCTGCCGCGCGGCTCGCCCTACGGGGTCGACCTCGACGGCGTGACGCTGGCGGTGCATTCGGGCGAGGTGGTGGGCATTGCCGGCGTCTCCGGCAACGGCCAGCGCGAGCTGCTGTTCGCCCTCTCGGGCGAGGACCCACGCGCGCCGGCGGCGGCGATCACGATCGACGGCACGCCGGCCGGGCGCCTGTCGCCACGCCAGCGGCGCAAGCTGGGCACCTACTTCGTGCCGGCCGAGCGCCTGGGCCGCGGCGCGGTGCCCGAGGTCGGGCTGGCGCGCAATCTGCTGCTCACGCGCACCGAAAGCGTCGGCCCGCTGGGCTGGCTGCGCATCGGCGCCCTGCGCCGCCAGTCCGAGGAGGTGATCGAGCGCTTTCGCGTCAAGGCCAGCGGCCCGGCGGCGGCGGCGCGCTCGCTCTCCGGCGGCAACCTGCAGAAATACATCATGGGGCGCGAGATCGGCGCCCGGCCGCGCCTCTTGATCGTCGAGCAGCCCACCTGGGGCGTCGACGTCGGCGCGGCGGCGCAGATCCGCGCCGAGATCCTGGCGCTGCGCGACGCCGGCTGCGCCGTGCTGGTGGTGAGCGAGGAGCTGGAAGAGCTGTTCGAGCTGTCCGATCGCCTGCACGTGATGGCCAAGGGCCGCCTCTCGCCCAGCCTGCCGCGACGCGAGGCCACGGTGGAGCGCATCGGCGAATGGATGAGCGGCCTGTGGCCCGGCAACGCCATGCAGTCGCAAGGAGAACACGTTGCGGCTTGAACTGCGCCCGGTCCCGTCCCAGCTGTGGTCCTGGGTCTCGCCGCTGCTGGCCCTGCTCGTCACCATGGTGCTGGGCAGCCTGCTGTTCCTGGCACTGGGCAAGGACCCGCTGCAGGGCCTGCGCGTGTTCTTCTGGGAACCCGTCAGCTCCGCCTACGCCTGGGGCGAGCTGAGCATGAAGGCGACGCCGCTGCTGCTGATCGGACTCGGCCTGGCGATGTGCTTTCGCTCCAACGTCTGGAACATCGGCGCCGAGGGCCAGTACGTGATCGGTGCTGTGCTCGCGACCTGGGTGGCCCTGATGGCCGACGAGGACACCGGGCGCTGGATCATGGGTGCCGTGCTGCTGGCCGGCGTCGCCGGCGGCATGCTGTGGGCCGCCATCGTCGCGCTGCTGCGCGACCGCTTCAACGCCAACGAGATCCTGGTCAGCCTGATGCTGGTCTACGTCGCGATCCAGGTGCTCTACTTCTTCGTGTTCGGCCCCTGGAAGGACCCCATGGGCTACAACTTCCCGCAGACCAAGAACTTCGAGGAGCCGGTGCTGATCCCGCGCCTGATCGAGGGCGCGCGCATGAACCTGGGCGTGCTGCTGGCCCTGGCCAGCGCGCTGCTGATGTGGCTCTACCTCTATCGCACGCGCAGCGGCTTTGCCCTGCAGGTGGGCGGCCTGGCGCCGGCGGCGGCACGCTACGCCGGCTTCTCCTCGCGCCGCGCGCTGTGGATGGTGCTGCTGGTGTCGGGCGGCATGGCCGGGCTGGCCGGCGCGCTCGAGGTCGCGGGGCCGGTGGAGCAGCTGACGCCGCATATTCCCGTCGGCTACGGCTTTGCCGCCATCATCGTCGCCTTCGTCGGTCGCCTGCACCCGCTCGGCATCGTGCTGGCCGCGATCCTGATGAGCATGTTCTACATCGGCGGCGAGCTGGCGCAGTCGCGCCTGGGCCTGCCCAAGTCGCTCACCGACGTGTTCCAGGGCCTGCTGCTGTTCACCCTGCTGGCCTGCGACACCCTGATCAACTACCGCATCCGGAGGCGCTGAATGGAAGTCTATGCCCTGCTGCTCGCCTCCACGCTGAACGCCGGCACCGTGCTGGCGCTGGCGGCGCTGGGCGAGCTCATCGGCGAAAAGGCCGGCGTGCTCAACCTCGGGGTCGAGGGCATGATGCTGTGCGCAGCGATCGCGGCGTTCGCCATCGGCGTGCACAGCGGCAGCGACACGGTCGGATTCATGGGTGGCATCGTCACCGGCGCGCTGCTGGCGGCCGTGTTCGGCTGGCTGGTGATCTGGCTGGGCACGAACCAGTACGCCACCGGCCTGGCGCTGATGCTGTTCGGCACCGGCCTGTCGGCCTTCGTCGGCATCGACTACGTGCAGGCCTCGCTCGGCAACCGGCCGCGCTTCAACTGGTTCGGCCTGGGCGACATTCCCCTGCTGGGGCCGGCGCTGTTCCGCCTGCATCCGCTGGTCTACGCCACCATGCTGCTGGCGCTGGCCATGATCTGGTGGCTCTACCGCACGCGCTCGGGCCTGGTGCTGCGTTCGGTGGGCGAGGCCCCCGATTCGGCGCATGCGCTCGGCTACCCAGTGCGCCTGATCCGGCTCGCCGCGGTGGTGTTCGGCGGCGCCATGGCCGGCCTCGCCGGCGCCTACCTGACCCTGGTCTATACCCCCTTGTGGACCGAGGGCATGGTGGCCGGCAAGGGCTGGATCGCGCTCGCGCTGGTGGTGTTCGGCACCTGGCGACCCGCGCGCGTGCTGCTGGGGGCCTACCTGTTCGGTGGCGTCACCATGCTGCAGTTCTACTCGCAGAGCCGGGGCACCTCGATCCCGACGGAGTTCCTGGCGATGACGCCCTACCTGGCTACCATCGTCGTCCTCGCGCTGATCTCGCGCAATGCGACCTGGATCCGCATCAACATGCCGGCGTCGCTCGGCAAGCCCTTCAACCCCGCCAGTTGACCACTGATCTTGACTGCAACGGGATTTTCGACCCCTGGACTGGAGAACCACGAATGATCGACCTGAGCAAACGCAACACCCTGCGCCTGGCTGCCGCCTCGGCCGCCGCCGCCACGCTGCCGGCCTGGGCCGCCGACGACAAGCCGCTGAAGGTGGGCTGGATCTACGTCGGCCCGGTCGGCGACGGCGGCTGGACCTTCGCCCACGACAACGGGCGCAAGGCGGTGGAAAAGAAGTTCGGCGACCGCGTGCAGACAGTGTTCGTCGAGAACGTGCCCGAGGGCCCCGACACCGAGCGCGTGGCGCGCGACCTGGTGAGCCAGGGCTGCGGCCTGATCTTCGGCACCAGCTTCGGCTTCATGAACCCGATGCTGAAGGTGGCCAAGGACCATCCGAACGTCAAGTTCGAGCACTGCACCGGCTACAAGACGGCCAAGAATCTGCGCACCTATGAAGCGCGCAATTACGAGGGCGCTTACCTGTCGGGCCTGATCGCCGGCGCCCTGAGCCAGACCGGCAAGATGGGCCACGTCGCCACCGTGCCGATTCCCGAGGTGCTGCGCAACCTGAACAGCTTCGCGCTCGGCGCGCGCGCGGTCAACCCCAAGGCATCGTTGCAGGTCGTGTGGCTGAACGAGTGGCACAACCCGCCGAAGGAAGTCGAGGCCGCGACCTCGCTGATCAACGCGGGGGCCGACGTGCTGTTCCAGAACACCGACTCCTCGGCCGTCCTCAATACCGCCGAATCCCGCGGCAAGCACGCCTTCGGCTGGAACGCGCCGATGTCGCACTACGGTCCCAAGGCGCACCTGGGCTCCTCGATCATCGACTGGGCGCCCTACTACACGCACGCGGTCGAGCAGGCGCTGGACGGCAGCTGGGCCGTCGGCCCGAACCAGTGGTGGGGCGTGAAGGAGGGCGCGATCGACCTGGTCGACGTCCCCGACAGCGTGCCGGCCGATGTGCGCGAACGCATGGAAAAGGCCAAGGCCGGGCTGAAGGACGGCTCGTTCGCGATCTGGACCGGTCCGATCAAGGACAACACGGGCAAGGAAGTGCTGGCCGATGGCAAGGTGGCCGACGACGACTTCCTGAAGGCGATCCAGTTCTACGTCGAAGGCGTGGAAGGCAAGGTGCCGGGCGCCAAGTAAGGCGCTGGTCCTGCGCGGCCACTCCTGGCGGTCGGGGGTGGCCGCGGCGCCAGCCGCAGGCCCGGGCGGATGAGCCATCCGGCCGACCGGCGCCGCAGCGGCACAATGGTTTCTTCCGGAACCGATTCGATCGCCGCCTCAACCCATGTCCTGGACGCCCCCGCCCGTCGCCGCCGAGCGCCTGCCGGCCCTGCTCGCCGCCATGCCCAAGGCCGAGCTGCACATCCACATCGAAGGCTCGCTCGAGCCGGAAATGATCTTTGCGCTGGCGGCGCGCAACGGGGTTGAACTGCCCCATCCGGACGTCGAGGCGCTGCGCCGCGCCTACGCCTTCGGTGACCTGCAGAGCTTTCTCGACATCTACTACCAGGGCGCCGGCGTGCTGCTCAGGGAGCAGGATTTCTACGACCTGGCACGCGCCTACCTGGCGCGGGCCGCGGCCGAGAACGTGGTGCGGGCCGAGATCTTCTTCGACCCGCAGACGCACACCGCACGCGGGGTGGCGATCGAGACCGTGATCAACGGCCTGCACCGCGCCTGCGTGGACGCCGAGCGCGAACTGGGCGTATCGAGTGCGCTGATCCTGTGCTTCCTGCGTCACCTTTCCGAGCGCGAGGCCTTCGAGACGCTCGAGCAGGCGCTGCCGCAGCGCGACCGTTTCATCGGCGTCGGGCTCGATTCGAGCGAGCTCGGCCACCCGCCGGAGAAGTTCGCGCGCGTGTTCGCGCGCTGCCGCGAGCTCGGGCTGCACGTCGTCGCGCATGCGGGCGAGGAAGGCCCGCCAGCCTACATCTGGCAGGCGCTGGACCTGCTCGGCGTCGAGCGCATCGACCACGGCGTGCAGGCCGTGCACGACGCGGCGCTGATGGCGCGCCTGGTGCGCGAGCGCGTGCCGCTCACCGTCTGCCCGCTGTCGAACCAGAAGCTGCAGGTGTTCCCCGACCTGTCGCGCCACACCCTGCCCCGGCTGCTGCAGGCCGGCGTGCTGGCCACCGTCAACAGCGATGACCCGGCCTACTTTGGCGGCTACGTGAACGCCAACTTCCAGCAGCTGTTCGCCGCCACCGG
>CAYRHV010000007.1:0-26746 GCA_964424045.1 uncultured Ottowia sp.
CGCAGGCCCGGATCTAGGAATCCGGGCCGGAGGCGTCAGCCGAGCGGAGCGAGGGGACGATGGAAGCCCGTCAGAGGCGAGACCCCGCAGGGGGCTCGATGCGCTACGCGCACGACAGCGCGACCGGCCATCTCCCAAGTGGCCGGGGACGCCCGAACTTCAACGCCGAAGGAACAACAGGATCAGGACGAGCACATGCAAGGCATCGTGGGCCTGATGCGGCTGCTGTCTGGCCGATCCGGCGCAGCCGGGTCGGCGGTGTTCAGGGGCGCCAAGCCTGTGCGCGGCGGGGATAGCCCGCAGGGCTTTCCCCTGGAGGCAAGCGAAGCGCGCAGCGCCCCGTGAGGGGCGCGTAGGCGTCACGCCGAGTCGTCAGGACGCAGGCTGGATTCCGACACCGGCATCCACGGCGCTGACGAGTCCAGCAGGTAGCGCGCACCGCGGGCGTACATGCCCGAAAGTTCGGTGGGACGGTAGAACCCGGTGACGCGGCGCCGGAACTGTGCGCCAAACTCGTTGGTGAAAATCACCGCGTCGCCGATCTTGAAGCGCAAGGGCTGGCCGTTCTCCGGCGCGAACGGCTTGAGCGCATCGTGCTGCGCCGTGATTTCGATGATGTAGTCGTGATGGCTGCTCATGGCATTGATCTCCTGTGATGATTGAGAAAGCGCAAGGAGCGCCTTGCGGCGCTCCAAGGGGCGGGTCAGACAGCGATCCGCCCGGCCAGCCGCGCATCGCGCGCGTAGGCGCTCAACCGCTTCTCGGCGCGGAAAGACAGGTCGCGCTCGATCGGCAGGCCCAGCCCGCCGCGCACCGTCGCCAGCTCGCCCAGGCTGACCCAGCCGATTTCCGGCATCCCCAGGCCCAGGTCGCAAAGACCAAAGGCGTGGTCGTGGTCGTCGGGATCAATCTCGGTCAGCAGCCAGGTCGCGCCGGCGTCCGGCGTGAACAGCTTGACCACCGGGGCCGGGTCGAAGTCCGGGTTCTCCAGAGATTTGCGGCCGTTGGCCAGTAGCACGATGCGCTGCTCGTCAGTGATGAGTGCGTTGTTCATGGTGAACTCCTGAAAGGTTGCCGGGCGGAATTGCCCGCCCCTTCCGGGGCACGGCGCAGCGCAAGCAGTCAGGGGTCGCAGACGGCCACAGGCCGCCAGCGTGCAAAGCACGCGCCGCCCTTGACGGCGAGCACGCCGTGGCACGATGAAGGGAACAGCAAGCCGCCCCACCACCTCACGCATCCCCGCATTTGGGCAAGCGCAGCGCGCAGGCTCGAACCGGCACCAGTCGCCATATTTATTCAATAATTGCTGTACTATTGAACAATGAACGAAACCCAAGCCGTTTCCGCTCTCGGTGCCCTGGCACATACCCAGCGCCTGCGCGTATTCCGCGCCCTGGTCGTCGCCGGCCCCGAGGGGTTGACGCCCAGCGTGCTGGCCGAACAGCTCGATGTGGCCCGCAACGCGTTGTCCTTCCATCTGAAGGAACTGGCCCATGCCGGCCTCGTCACGGTCGAGCAGCAAGGCCGCAACTTGATCTACCGCGCCGACTTCGGCCAGATGAACGGGCTGCTCGGCTACCTGTCCGAGCACTGCTGCCAGGGCGGCCCCTGTGAGGTCAGTGGTTCCAACGCCGCGTCTTGCGCCTGCCCATGAATGCCGCTGCTGAAACGGCTGGCCGTGCGCCGGCCGCCTCCACCATGAGCGCCTTCGAGCGCTTCCTCACCGTCTGGGTGCTGCTGTGCATCGTCGCCGGCGTTGCCCTGGGCCAGCTTACGCCCGGCGTGTTCCAGTCCATCGGCCGCATGGAGATCGCCCAGGTCAACCTGCCCGTGGGCCTGCTGATCTGGGTCATGGTCATTCCGATGCTGCTCAAGGTGGACTTCGGCGCGCTGGGCCAGGTCAGGCAGCACTGGCGCGGCATCGGCGTCACGCTGTTCGTGAACTGGGCGGTCAAACCGTTCTCGATGGCGCTGCTGGCCTGGCTCTTCGTCCGCCAGGTCTTTGCGCAGTGGCTGCCCGCCGATCAGCTAGACAGCTATGTCGCCGGGCTGATCCTGCTGGCCGCCGCGCCCTGCACGGCGATGGTGTTCGTCTGGAGCCGGCTGACGGGCGGCGATCCGGTGTTCACGCTGTCACAGGTGGCGCTGAACGACACCATCATGGTGTTCGCCTTTGCGCCCATCGTCGGCTTGCTGCTGGGCCTGTCGGCCATCACGGTGCCGTGGGACACGCTGCTGGTGTCGGTGGCGCTCTACATCGTCGTGCCGGTCGTCCTGGCCCAGCTCTGGCGCGGCGCGCTGCTGCGCCGAGGCCAGGCCGCCTTCGATGCCGCGCTGGCGCGCATAGCCCCGCTGTCCATTGCGGCGCTGCTGCTCACGCTGGTGCTGCTGTTCGCCTTCCAGGGCCAGGCCATCCTGCAGCAGCCGCTGGTGATCGCCATGCTGGCGGTGCCGATCCTGATCCAGGTGTTCTTCAACTCCGGGCTGGCCTACTGGCTCAACCGCAGGTTGGGCGAGAAGCACAACATCGCCTGTCCCTCGGCGCTGATCGGCGCGAGCAACTTTTTCGAGCTGGCGGTGGCCGCGGCCATCAGCCTGTTCGGTATCCAGTCCGGCGCGGCGCTGGCCACCGTGGTCGGCGTGCTGATCGAGGTGCCCGTGATGCTGCTGGTCGTGCGCGTGGTCAATCGCTCGCGCGGCTGGTACGAGTGCGGCCCCAACCCCATCCACAGATAACCAGCGCCTCTCAGTCATGAGCACCATCACGATCTACCATAACCCTGCCTGCGGCACGTCGCGCAACGTTCTGGCTCTGATCCGCAACAGCGGCGAGGAGCCCACGGTCATCGAGTACCTGAAAACGCCACCCAACCGGGCCACGCTGAGGGCGCTGATCGCCGCGATGGGAGTTCCCGTGCGCGCGGTGCTGCGCGAGAAAGGCACGCCCTATGCGGAACTGAGCTTGGATGACCCATCGTTGCGCGATGAGCAGTTGATCGACTTCATGCTCCAGCACCCCATCCTCATCAACCGGCCCATCGTGGTCACGCCGCTGGGCACACGCCTGTGCCGGCCGTCCGAGGCTGTGCTGGACATCCTGCCGCAGCCGCAGCGCGGCGCCTTCAGCAAGGAAGATGGCGAAGCGGTCGTGGACGCGGAGGGCCGTCGTGTCTGAGCATCGGATGGATCTGCCCAATATCGACACTGCGTTGTTCCAGCAACCCGACGCACGCCAACTGTTCGCGCCCGAGCGCGCCACGCACGCACCGCGCTTTCTGCTGCTCTATGGCTCGCTGCGCGAGCGCTCGTTCAGCCGCCTGGCCGCCGAAGAGGCGGCGCGCATCTTGCGCGCGCTCGGCGGCGAGACACGGATGTTCAACCCCTCGAGCCTGCCGCTGGTAGATGATGCCCCCTCCGATCACCCGAAGGTCAAGGAGCTGCACGAACTGGCGCAATGGGCCGAGGGCATGGTGTGGAGTTCGCCCGAGCGCCACGGCGCCATGACCGGCCTGATGAAGACCCAGATCGACTGGATTCCGCTGTCGGCCGGCGCGGTGCGCCCGACCCAGGGCAAGACGCTGGCGGTAATGCAGGTCTCGGGCGGCTCGCAGTCCTTCAACGCCGTCAACCAAATGCGCGTGCTGGGCCGCTGGATGCGGATGCTGACCATCCCGAACCAGTCCTCGGTCGCCAAGGCGTACCAGGAGTTCGACGAACACGGGCGCATGAAGCCATCGGCCTACTACGACCGCATCGTGGACGTGATGGAGGAGTTGATGAAGTTCACGCTGCTCACGCGCGACGTGGCGCCGTACCTGGTCGATCGCTACAGCGAGCGCAAGGAGAGCGCCGAGGCCCTGAGCCGGCGCGTCCGGCAGGCTGCGATCTGAGCGCCACTGGGCGCAGCAAAAAGGGGGCGAAGCCCCCTCGGGATCAAAGCAGGCCACGTTCGGCAAATGACGTGGTGCGGCTGCCCGCGACGATGACGTGATCCATCACTTGTACGTCCACCAGCTTCAGCGCCGCCATGAGCTGCTGGGTCATTGCCTGGTCGGCCGCGCTCGGCTCGAGATTGCCGCTGGGATGGTTGTGAGAAATGATGACCGCCGCCGCATTGGTCCGCAGCGCTTCCTTGACCACCTCGCGCGGATGCACCGATGCGCTGCTGATGGTGCCGCGGAACATCTCGGTGTATTCGATCAGGCAGAGTTGGGAATCGAGGAACAGTACCGCGAACACCTCATGCTCAAAGCCCGCCAGCTTGGCGCACAGGTACTCCTTGACCGCTGCCGGCGAAGTGAAAGACGCACCACGCTGCAGCTTGTGCTCGATGGCCTGGCGCGCGGCCTCCAAGATCTGGTCAGTGGTTGCCAGCAGGTAGCGGCCCTGTGCATCGCGCACCATCAGCGAGGCATCGAACGAGGAAAAGGACAATTGCGACATGGTCGTGCTCCGGTTGCTTGGGCGGAATTGCCCGGAACCGCGGGAAGCACGGCGCAGTGCAAGCAGTCAGGGGTTCACGACGGCCGCCAGGCCGCAAGCGCCATCGGCGCGCAGCTCTTGACGGCGAGCACGCCGTGGCACGATGAAGGGAACAGCAAGACCGCCCACACCCCTCCCTCTGCACACACCCGGTTTGGGCAGGCGCAGCGCGCAGGCCCACGAGGGCCGGAGACGTCAGCGATGGAAGCCCGAATGGGGCGAAACCCCGCAGGGGGTTCGATGCGCAGCACAAGAGCGCGGTCGGCCGATTCATGGGCCGGAGACGCACGGACTCCCATGCCCACCAGGTCACCGCCAAGAGACGGCCATCGGCTCGACGCATTGCCGATTCGGAATCGCCCACCTTCACGACATTGAATTTGTAGAGATCGCTACATCATTGCAGCACTCATGACAGCCATTTAAGCTGCTGCCATGACTCTCTCCTCCGACTCCTGGCTGACCCTGATCGTCAGCCTCCCGTCCGCCAGCGGCACGGCGCGCATGCGGATCTGGCGTTCCGTGAAGGCGCTGGGCTGTGCCGCCCTGCGTGACGGCGCCTACCTGCTGCCCGCGCAAGCGGAGCAGGCCGCGCAGTTGCAAACGCTGACCGACGAAGCGCTGCAGGAAGGCGGGCAGGCCTGGCTGCTGCAGGTGCAGGCCCGGGACATGGCCGAGCAGGCCACTTTCCAAGCCCTGTTCGACCGCACGGCCGACTACGCCCCCTGGCTCGAAGAACTGGCACAGGCGCGCCAAACCCTCTCCAGCCTGGGCGCAACCGAACTGCAACGCCTGCAACGCAAACAGACGCGTGCCTACGAGGTCATCCGCAAGATCGACTTTTTCCCGGGGGAAACATCGATACGCGCCGAGGCCCAATGGCGTGACTTCGCCAACGCCATAGAGGCCGTGCAGTCGCCTGATGAGCCGCATGCAACAGCTGGCCGCATTGCTCGGCGCGACCGCATGCAGTACCAGGGGCGGCTCTGGACCACGCGTCGCCACCTGTGGGTGGATCGCGTGGCGAGCGCCTGGCTGATCCAGCGCTTCATTGACCCACATGCGCGTTTCCTGTGGCTGGATTCCCCGGCCGACTGCCCGCCGGATGCGCTGGGCTTCGATTTCGACGGAGCGACCTTCACGCACGTAAGCGAGCGCGTGACGTTCGAGGTGCTGCTGGCGAGCTTTGGCTTGGAGGGGGACCGCGCCCTCGCGCGCCTGGGAGACATGGTGCATGCGCTCGACGTGGGCGGTGCGACGACGCCCGAGGCCGGCGGCTTCGAGGCCGTGCTGGCCGGCGCGCGCAAGCGCTGGCCCGACGACGACGCGCTCCTCGCCGACATCGGCGGCGTGCTGGATTCGCTCCATGCGCATTTCTCCGGCCCGCGCAAGCCCTAGCACCCCAGCACTTCAGGGGCGAACATGAACGACCTCCACACTACGGCGGCGCCCGACACCAGCGCTGGAAGTTCCCCCTGCAGCTACACGCTTTGGCAGCTCGTGCGCTACATGCTGGCCCTGGGCACCTGGGGCTTTGGCGGCCCGGTGGCTCTGGTCGGCTACATGTACCGCGATCTGGTGGAGAAACGCCAGTGGATCACCGATGCGGACTACAAGGAGGGCCTGGCGCTGGCCCAGCTGATGCCGGGGCCCCTGGCTGCACAGCTCGCCATCTACCTCGGTTATGTCCATTACCGTTTCCTCGGCGCCACCCTGGTCGGCGTGGCGTTCGTGCTGCCATCCTTCCTCATGGTGGTCGCGCTGGGCGCTGCCTATACGGCCTACGGCGGCATCGGCTGGATGCAGTCGGTGTTCTATGGCGTGGGCGCCGCGGTAATCGGCATCATCGCCATCAGCGCCTACAAACTGACCCGCAAGAGCATCGGCAAGGACAAGCTGCTCTCGCCCATCTTTCTGGTCAGTGCAGCCATCACCATCATCACCCAGTCGGAGGAGGTCTGGCTGTTCCTCGGCGCCGGTGTGCTCGTGTGGCTTTGGCGGGCTCCACCCGCCTGGCTCTCACACAAAGATCGCCTCAATGGCATGGCGGCACCGCTGGCCGGGATGTTCGCACTCCACACCATCGACTGGGCCAAGCTCAAGCAGATCGGTCTGTACTTCGCCTATGCCGGCAGCTTCGTCTTTGGCAGCGGCTTGGCGATCGTCCCCTTTCTCTATGGTGGTGTGGTCAAGGAATACGGCTGGCTGACCGACCGGCAGTTCGTGGACGCGGTGGCCGTGGCCATGATCACGCCGGGGCCGGTGGTCATCACGACGGGCTTCATCGGCTTTCTCGTCTCCGGCTTCTGGGGCGCGGTGACCGCGGCGCTGGCCACCTTCGTGCCTTGCTATCTGTTCACGGTCATCCCGGCCCCGTACTTCAAGAAGTACGGCAAGCGCCCCGATGTCATCGCCTTCGTGGACGGCGTGACGGCCGCGGCCATTGGTTCGATTGCCGGCGCGGTGGCCGTGATCGGGCAGCGCTCGATCACGGACTGGATCACGGCGGCGCTGGCCCTGGCGACGGCCGCCGTGCTGTGGAGCTTCAAGAAGATTCCGGAACCGGCCGTCGTGGCGGTGGCGGCCGTGATCGGGCTGGTCGTGCATCCGCTGGTGATGCGCGGCTGACCACCGGGATACAGCAAGCAAAGGAGCAGCACCATGCAATGGATCACCCGTGAACGCCCCAAGATCGACCGCATCGCCTGTCCCTGGCTGATCGCACGGTTCATCGACATGGAGCCCGAGTTTCTTTACGTGCCCGCCAACGAGGTGCTGAGCACCGCCCAGGCCACCGGCGCCATCCCCTACGACATTCCGAACGTCGAATTGAGCCATGTGGGCGAGCTGTGCAGCTTCGATGCCTTCCTGACGAAGTACGGCCTGGATGATCCCGCGCTGCGCCAACTGGCCGAGATTGTGCGCGGCGCCGACACCTCCAGGCTTGACCTGACGCCGCAGTCGGCCGGGCTCTATGCGCTGTCGCTGGGCTTGTCGCACAACTTCGGCGACGACCACGAGATGCTGCGGCATGGCATGGTGATGTACGACGCCCTCTATGCGTGGTGCCGCGCCTGCCAGGCCGAGACGCACAACTGGCCACCGGCCATGACCGCCTGATCCCGCCAGGCAGAGAACCTCTCGAAGGGCGGCAACCGCCCGGCACATGCGCGCTGTCGTCGCCGTCGCCGCGACCCTGTTGCCCCCACTGGCCGCGAGCGCCAGGGAGGTGGCGCTGACCGGCCCGCAGATCAGTGCCGCCATTAGCGGTAAATTCGTGACCGACGAATACCATTGGGGGCACAAGTATTTCGCGGACGGGCGTGTCGAGCGCTCGGAGAACGGCCGCCAGCGGACTGCGCGCTGGTCGGTCAAAGGCAACCGGCTCTGCCTGCTGCAGCCAGAGGTCAGCAAGGACGAGCCGACCTGCTACAGCGTCACGCGCGACGAGCAGGAGCTGCAGTACAGGGACGATGCGCAGTTCGTGGTATTCCGGGGAGTCATACGGCCTAGCCCCAAGCGCGTTCCATGACTGGCTGCGCGGCTAGTGCTCGTGCCGGTGGTGCGCATCCGGCACATGCGGGTGCGCATGCACCATGGGCTCGTGCACATGGGGATGGCTGTGCGCGCCGACCGGCATCGGATCGTGCGTGTGGTTATGGTGGCCATCGTCGTGCCGATGGGCATGCTCATGTTCCAGGCGCTCGTGCGCATGCTCGTGCCCGTGAGACTCCGCCAGGTGCAACACGACCCCCAGCGCCATCAGCAGGCCACCCAGGGCCATGACCCAGGTGCCGCTACGGTCCCCCAGAGCAATGGCAATCGCGGCGCCGATGAAGGGGGCGAAGGCGAATACCGAACCCGTGCGCGCCGCGCCGAAGGCACGCTGGGCCAGCAGGTAAGAGCGCAGGCTCAGGCCGTAGCCCGTGGCCCCCACGGCCATCAGGCCCAGGGCCGCTCCAAGCGTCGGCAGCGGATCGCCCGCCACAACAGCCAGCATGACCGTGGCCGAAGTCCCCAGAACAGCCTTGCCCAGCACCACCTGGCCGGGATCGCGCTCGGCCAGCGCGCGCGACAAGGTGTTGTCCGCGCCCCAGGCCATCGTGGCGACGAGCACGGCGAGCAAGCCCCAGAGCTGGCTGCCGCCCTGACGCCCCTGATCGAGCACCAGGGCCATACCGCCGGCCAGCAGCAGCAGCATGGCAGCCCAGACTCGCCGGTCCATGGTCTCGGCATACAGCAGCCGCGCCAGCAAGGCAGTGAACAGGACTTCGAGGGTCAGCATCAGCGAGGCACCCGTGCCGCTGGTGTGCTGCAGGCCCCAAGCCAGCGCAACAGGCCCCAGGACCGCCCCAAAGGCGGCCATCAACAGCAGGCGCGGAAAGTCTGCGCGCACCAGCCGTGCCTCCTTGCTCACATGCTGGCGCGAGAGCACGCCGACGATGGCCGCACCCGCGTAGAGCAGCGCTGCCGTCGAGAACGCCCCCACGCCCGCGCCGATGCGCTGCACCAGCGGCGTGCTGATGCCAAACAGGGCCGCGGCCAGCAAGGCCAGCAGGCCGCCGCGCAGGGCGGGCCAATGGATAGGCGCGTTATTCAATGCATGCCTCGGCGACCCCGGATTGGCCATGCCAAATCAGGTCGCACCAGCCAGCGCGAACGTTGTACGCAAAAACAAGGCGTTCAAATTGAACGCCGCTGTAGTCCTCAAAGTGAATCGGGTGAACGATGCTCGCCATACGCCTCGGACATCAAGCGGCATGCGCCGAGGGCGACGAGACAAGCGGCTGCACCGCCAAGCGCAGGCCCATCACCTTGAGGATGGCGGTCAGGCTGTTCAAGGCGGGATTGCCCTTCGGCGAGAGCGTGCGGTAAAGCTGTGTCGGGTTCAGGTGCGCCTGCTCGGCCACCGCCTGCACCCCACCGACCGCCTGCGCGAGCTGGCGCAGCACGGTCATCAGCTCGGCCTGGTCGCCGTCGGCCAGGATGCTGTTGATAACTTCGAGGGCAAGCACCGGATCGCTGCGGTAAAGCTCGGCCATCGCTTCGTCATGGGTTCTGCTTCTCATCATCCGATCTCCGTTGCCAGTCCTGCCAGTAGCCCACTGCGCAGTCAATGTCTGCATTTTGCGTGCGCTTGTCGCCACCACACAGCAGCAGCACCAACCGCTGGCCCGCTTGGCCGTAATACACCCGATAACCCGGCCCCACGTCGATGCGCAGTTCCCACACGCCATCGCGGCAGAACTTGTGGTCGCCGAAGTTGCCTTGCTCGATGCGGGCCACACGCCGAATGACCGCCACCTTGGCCTGCATGTCCCGCAAGCGCCGCAGCCAGTCGGTGTAGAGGTCCTTCTGCCCATCGGCAGTCAGGTAGTGCTCGATTCGATAGAGATTCATTTTCGTTTATAAACGAATAACCGTCAAGCTACCGATTCGGGCGTTACTGAGGCCCGCTTCGTACCGGGTGGCGCGGCGCGTGTCGGTGCCTTCCGATGGCGGTACGGCCGATAGCTACCCAAGCTCGTCGGCGTAGCCCGTCCGCCGTTCGTCGCCTCCTTCGTCGCATTGGGGGTAACGACGCTGCTACCAATGGCTTCCTGGCGCCGCGCGGCCACCTTCTCCACAGCCGCCCGAACCGGATCATCCTCCGTGTGGACGTACCGCATGAACATCGAGACCGTCTTGTGGGCGGTCAGCGCCATGCCGACCTTCACAGGAACGCCGGAGTTCGCAATATCGGTGGCGGCGCGGTGACGGATGCCGTGCGTTCCGACGTGTGGCACCTTCGCCCGCTGCAGGATTCGGCGCCAGGAGTTGTAGTAGGTGCCCTCAGGCAGCGGGATACCTTTGTCGTAGATGCTGGGGCACACGTAGGGCGAACCTTCGATGCGCTCGGCATTGGACAGCAACCGGTGCGCCGCCTCGCTCATCGGCTTGGCAATGCCGCCAGTCTTGCTGTCTGGCCAGGCAACACGGCGGCCGTCGAAGTCGATCCAAGCCCATTGAAGCATTCGAATTTCCGACATGCGTGCGGAGAACTCGAACTGCAGGCGAATCGCCAGCGTCAAGGTCGGGTGTTCCAACCCCTCGGCATCGGCACGGTCAAGATAGGCATAGAGGCGTGCCAGTTCCTCGTCGGTGATGTAGCGCGTCTCGCCGCTCTCCCGGTATTTCGGCACGTGACGACACGGATTGGAACCGTCGGGCCGGTAGCCCCACACCTCGGCCATGTTGAGCATCTTGCGCAGACAGGCCAGAACGCGATTGGCTGTAGCGGAAATCTTGGCCATGTCCCGCATCATTGCCATCACATCCACGCGGGTCAGCTCTGGCACCTTGATCCTGCCCAACTTGGGAATGATGTACCGATCGATCTGATCCTGGTAAGTCGCGACCGTACTGGGCTTGTTGCGCGTCTTGGAATACTCCTCGATGAACTGCGTGCACAACTCCTTGACCGTGGGTGCCTGGCGTGCCGCCTGCTTCTCCGTACTGGGGTCGCTGCCCTTGCGCACGTCGGCCAGCCAGTCTTGCGCGATGGAGCGCGCCTGATCCACGGTCAGTTCGCCGAACAGGCCGATCTTCGGTTTGCGGCGTTCGCCCGCGTTCGTGCGGTACTGCAGCATGAAAACCTTGCGGCCCAAAGCTGTGACCTTGCATAAAAATCCAGGGACAATCGTGTCCCGCAGTTCGTAGTCCTTGCTGGTGGCTCGCGCCGCATCAACGACGGATTTGGTGAGCTTGGTGACTGTCATGAAAACCCCTTCCTCTAGGCTCGAACGCAGGAGCCAACCAGGAACCACGGCAGCGGAAAGCAAGCCGTTTTGGGTCTGGTCAAGGCGTAAGGTTAGACGTGATCAGTTTTGGAGAAAACCAATCACAGCAAGCACTTGCAAGCTCCAGCGTAGGTAAATCCTACAGCTGACAATCATTCTCAAACTTTCAAACTTGTCCATCGTGATTCTTCCTTTCGTGTGCTTGGCGGCTCACGTCTGGAAGTCTCACCGATGGACAACTCCTGAAAAGTCAAACTTCTACTGCCTCCCCGGCAGAGCCGGGGGGCCTCCCTTGGTAGCTAGGATAGAGGGCTGAACGCCCGTGACGCGACTTCATGCCATGTCCCTGATCTCCCACAGCTATCCGACGCCGCTGGGCGAAATGACCGCCCTGCTGTCCGAGCAGGGCCTGTGCCTGCTTGAATTCAGCCAGCGCACCAAGGGCCTGGAACGGGAAATCGCCCAGGTCGAGGCCGCGCGGGGCGGGCCGGCCGTGCCCGGCAGCAGCCCCCTGACCGAGCAGCTCGGGCGCGAGCTGGTCGAGTATTTCGCCGGCCAGCGTCAGGCTTTCGACATTCCGCTCGACCTGGTCGGCACGCCGTTCCAGATCGAGGCCTGGCAGGGCCTGCTGAAGATTCCCTACGGCGAGACGCGCAGCTATGCCGAGCAGGCACGCGGCATCGGCCGGCCGACGGCGACGCGGGCCGTGGCGTCGGCCAATGGCAGCAACAAGATCAGCGTGATCATTCCCTGCCATCGCGTGATCGGCAGCGATGGCAGCCTCACCGGCTACGGCGGCGGCATGCCGCGCAAGCACTGGCTGCTGGCGCTGGAGCGCCGCGGCGTGCCGCCGGGGCGGCCGGTACTGCAGGATTGAAACCGGCGCCGGCGCGCTACTTCGGCGCTGCCGCTGCTCCGCCGCCGCGCAGGTCGCGCAGGGCGATCAGCAGCGCCAGCGCGAACACGCCGGCAATCAGCACGAAGGCGATCGTCGCCGCATGCGGCCACGTGGTCACGGCCAGCGCTGCGAACAGCACCGAGGTGATCAGCGCCAGGCCGACCGAGGTGCCGATGCGCTGGCCGGTCTGCATCACGGCGCCGGAGCTGCCGGCATAGGCCAGCGGCACCTCGGCCAGCGTCAGGGTCTGGTTCGGGGTGATGATGGCGCCCTGGGCGAAGCCCACCGGCACCAGCGCCAGCACCAGCCACCAGATGCTGATCCGGCCCAGCGCGTGCAGCTGCACCGCCAGCGCGCACAGGCCGAGGCCGGCGATGCCGATCAGCAGGCCGCCGGCCACCACCTTGCGGCCCAGGCGCATCACGTGCGCTCCGGCCCAGTGGGCGGCGAAGGCCGACATGACCGAGGCCGGGATGCTGGCCAGCCCGGCCTGCAGCGCGCTCTTGTCGTAGCCGCGCTGCAAGTAGAGCGCCACGACGACCCAGATGCTGGTCATGCCCAGGAAGTAGAGCGTCATGATGAGCGCGCCGTTGCTGAAGCTGGGCGTGGCGAAGATGCCCAGGTCCACCATCGGGCTGCAGCCCCGGCGCGCGTAGTGGCGCTCCCATCGCACCCAGGCCCAGGTCAGCGCCAGCCCCAGCGGCAGGGCCAGCCAGACCGTGGCCGCGGCGCGGTATTCCATGAATGGATACAGCACGGCAAACACCGCCAGCCCGAGCAGCAGCGAGCCCAGCGGGTCGAGCTGGCGCAGCAGCGCCGTGGCCGCGCGCTCGTCCGGCGCGCCGCCGCGCCACGGGGCGAACAGCGGGCGCGGAAACCAGCGCAGCGCCAGGAACACGATGCCGATGCCGATCGGCACGTTGACCAGGAAGGCCAGGCGCCAGCCGAGGACGGGCCCGCCGAGCAGGATCAGCACCCCGCCCAGCACCGGACCGATGGCCACCGCCACGCCCACCACGCTGCCGAAGTAGCCGAAGGCGCGCGCGCGGTCGTCGCCGTGGAAGTATTGCTGGATCATGCCCAGGCCCTGCGGCGTGATGAGCCCCGAGCCCACGCCCTGCGCGAAGCGCGCGATGTTCAGCGCGCGCGGTGAGGGCGCCAGCCCCGCCGCCACCGAGGCGCCGGTGAGCACCAGCACGCCGACGATGAACAGGCCGCCGCGGCCCAGGATGTCGCCGGCGCGGCCGGCCGCCACCAGCACCACGCCGAAGGTGAGGGCATAGCCCGTCAGCACCCATTGCAGGTCCGACGGCGAGGCCTGCAGCCCGTCCTGGATCGCCGGCAGGGCGACGTTGACGATGCTGACGCCGATCAGCGACATGAAGATCGTGGCCAGCAGCACGGCCAGCACGCGCCAGCGCACGGCCTCGGGCAGGGGGGCGGCGTCGCTGCGCCGCTCGGAAGACGGTGGGGACATCGGGACGGATGGGTTCCGGGCCGCTGCGGGATGCGCTGCGGCCGCCTGGTTTCGCGTGCCGGGGCAGGGTGCCCGGTGCCTCGGATGAGCGCCGGCAAGGCGCCCCCGTGCGGTGCGAGACGAAGCCGTCGATGGTACAGGCTGTGCGGCATTTGCGCCCGATGGCGGATCGGTGCAGCCGGCCGGCCGCCGGACCCGCGCTTTTTTTGGGAAGATGCGTGCTGCCGGGCCGCCACGACCCGGTCGCTCCGCCATGCGCCGACTTCACCCCGCCGAACCCCTGGTCATGCTCGCCACCGTGGTGTTGTGGCTGTTGCTGGCGATCGTCACCGGCGCCCTGGTGGGCACGGCGTGCAGCGTGTTTCTCAAGCTGCTGTTCCTCTCCGAGGGGCGGCTCTACGACGCGCCCTGGCGCTGGCAGGCCGGGCTGCTGGTGGCCGGCGGCCTGGCCAACGGCCTGCTGCTGCACTATGCCTACCGGCTCAACCGCAGCGGCCTGTCCGACGAACCCATCGTGGCGGTGAACGAACAGCAGGGCCACGCGCCGCTGGCGACGCTGTGGATCAAGCCGGTGGCCGCGCTCGTCACCCTGGGCTGCGGCGGCTCGGCCGGCAAGGAGGGGCCGTGCTCGCACATCGGCGCCGGCGTGGCGGCGGGCCTGGGCCAGGCGCTGCGGCTGAACGTCGAGCTGCGCAAGCGCCTGGTGGCCTGCGGCGTCAGCGCCGGCTTCGCCAGCGTGTTCGGCACGCCGATCGCCGGCGCCATCTACGGCGTCGAGATGCTGGCCATCGGCCGCATCCGGCACGACTTCCTGTTCCCCGGCATCGTCGCCGGCGTGACCTCGTTCGTGGTCAGCCGCTACTGGGGCGTGCCGTACCCCGACTACCAGATCGGCTTCGAGGCCCGCTTCACCGAACTGCTGTTCCTCAAGACCGTGCTGATCGGCCTGCTGTGCGGCTTCGCGGCCTCGTGGTTCGTTGAACTGCTGCAGCTGGTGCGCCGCAGCTTCGACTGGCTGCGGCAGCGCTTCGCACTCTGGCCGCCGCTGCTGCCGATGCTCGGCGGCGTGCTGCTGGCACTGCTGGTGGCCGTGCTGCCGTCCGACTACCTGGGCCTGTCGCTGCCGATCATGGAGCGCGCGCTGCAGGGCGAGCCCATGCCCTGGCTGGGTTTCCTCTGGAAGACCCTGCTGGTGGCCGTGACCCTGGGCTCGGGCTTCTACGGCGGCATCGTCACGCCGCAGTTCGTCATCGGCGCCGTCGCCGGCGGCGCCTTTGCACCCTGGCTCGGCCTGGCGCCGGCGCAGGGCGCGGCGGTCGGCCTGGTGGCGGTGGTGGCCTCGGCCTCCAACACGCCGATCGCCGCCGTGCTGATGGGCGTCGAGCTGTTCGGCGGCGGCGCCACGCTCTACGTCGCCGGGGCCTGCGTGGCCGCCTACCTGATCATCGGCCACCGCAGCGTCTATCCGGCGCAGCACCTGGCCTACCCGAAGGCCGCCTGGTTCACCGCCCCGGCCGACCAGCCCGTCGAGCACGAGAAGGTGCAACTGTCCTGGGGTGTGCTGCGCTGGCTGGGCGAACTGCGTCGGCTGTGGAAGGGGCGGCGCCGGCTCAGGCGTTCGCGTGCAGAACGCGACTCCACGCCGGACTGAATTTCCCCATCGGGCGCTTCGACGGCGTTCGGACTGCAACCGGGCGATCGGCTCTGCTGCTGCGCGTGCGGCGACACGGTGGCCGGGCCGTGCGCCGGCATTGTCTTGAGCCGCGGCGACCGGCTTGGCACTGAGAGACCATGACGCTGGCATGCACGTCGGCAGCGGGCGCAGAATGGGCTTGCACCCGCGCGGTTCAGGGGCTGCACGTCGCATCAACACGGTGCGACCCAGGGACTCTGGCATGCCGTGCGGGCTGGAGAGAAGGGGCAAGCCATGAATTTCCACGATCCCCTGTTCTGGCGCGCGGGCGCCGTCAGCACGACGCTGGTGATGCTGGTGGTGCTGGCCTTCCTGTCGGTCGACAGCTGGAGCTACATCCGTGCCGGCGGCAAGAACGTGCCGAACTACGACGTCATCAACCACGAGATCGGCTACGAGTACGACTGGAACCGCGCTGCCGACGTGCCGGTGATCGGCGGCGAGCAGCCGCTGTTCGGGCAGAAGGTGACCCTGGCCGAGGCCGACGCCCTGATGACCACCGGCAAGCTGGTGATCCAGAGCCGCAACTGCATGAACTGCCACACCTTCTTCGGCAATGGTGCCTACTACGGCCCGGACCTGACCAAGTCCTGGCTCGACCCGGCCTGGCAGCAGATCTGGATGCCGGCCACCGGCAAGTCGACGCGCGAGGAGGCGATGGTCGAGTTCCTGATGCACCCCGACAAATACCCGTCGTGGCAGCGCCGCATGCCGAACCTGAAGATCACCGAGGAGGAGGCGCGCGCCACCGTGGCCTACCTCAAGTGGCTGTCCTCGATCGACACCAACGGCTTCCCGTCGGCGTTCGGCCGCCGCGACCCGGGCGCGCACTGAAGGAGGGCCGGCACCATGTATCGATCGCAAAGACTGGCCCTGCGCTACCTGGTCGCGGCCGTCGCGCTGTTCGGCGTGATGATCGTGTTCGGCCTGCTGGCCTCGCTCTACTACCTGTTCCCGTCGATGCTCTACAACGTGTTCGATTTCAGCATGGCCAAGACCATGCACATCGACATGCTGGTGATCTGGCTGCTGATGGGCCTGATCGGCGCCATCTACTGGTACCTGCCCAAGGAACTGGAGCACGAGGTCGAGGGCATGTGGGCGGCCGAGCTGTTCTTCTGGATCTTCTGCGCCGCGCTGGCCGTGGTGGCGGTGGTCTTCATCTTCGTGCAGTACGGCAGCGCCAACGAGTTCTCGCTCTGGTTCATCAACCAGGGCCGCAAGTATGTCGAGGCGCCGCGCTGGGCGGCGATCGGCATCGTCTGCGTGATGCTGGTGTTTTCCTACAACGTGATCGCCACCTGCGTGAAGTCCAAGCACCGGATGACCGGCATCCTGTGGGTGCTGTGCCTGGACCTGATCCCGCTGGTGGGGGTGTATCTCGACGCCTTCCCGATGGACAAGAACATGTCCACCGACCTCTACTGGTGGTGGTGGCTGGTGCACATGTGGGTCGAGAGCACCTGGGAGGTGCTGATCGGCTGCGTCATGGCCTGGGTGCTGATGGACGTGATGGGCACGCCACGGCGCATCGTCGAGGCTTGGCTCTACATCGAGGTCATGCTGGTGCTGGGCGCCGGCATCCTGGGCCTGGGGCACCACTATTTCTGGATCGGCACGCCCGACTACTGGCTCTCGATCGGCGGCTTCTTCTCGGCGCTCGAGCCGCTGCCGCTGCTGGGCATGGTGGTGCACGCCATCTATGACGCCGGCATGCACCGCCTGAAGACCGCCAACCAGCCGGCCTTCTACTGGATCACCACCGAGGCCTTCCTGAATTTCATCGGCGCCGGCGTCTGGGGCTTCATGATGACGCTGCCGCAGATCAACATGTTCTCGCACGGCACGCAGTGGACCGCCTCGCACGGGCACTTCGCCTTCTACGGTGCCTATGTGTGCGGCATCATTGCCGTGCTTTACGTCGCCAAGCAGAAGATCACGGGCGCCGAGTACGTCGGTGGCAACCGCTGGAAGTGGGGCTACGGCCTGCTCAACCTGGGCATGGTGGGCATGGTGATGGGCCTGCTGCTGGCCGGCATGGCGCAGGCCTTCTTCGAGCGCGCGGCCGGTGGCTCGACCCTGATGGCCTACACCATCGCCTCGGAGAACCCCTGGTTCACCAGCGGCCTGTGGGCACGCTCGGGCTTCGGCTTCGTCTTTGCCGCCGGCTACGTCATGCTGGTGTTCGACCTGCTGACGGCGCCGCGCCAGAAGGCGCTGCCGCGCACCCAGGCGGCCGGCCAGGCCCACCCGGAGCCGGCGTGATGACTCCCGTGGCGCTGATCCAGACCACCGTGCTGATGGGCCTGCTGGTGCTGGCCGGCGGCGCCTGGGCCGTGCTTTACTGCCTGGCGCGCACGCGTGCGCAACCGCGGCTGCTGCAGGCGGCGCGCGGCTGCTACGCGCTGGCGCTGGCGATCGCGCTGGCGATCGCGCTGCTGACGCCGCTGGCGCCGGGCTGGAAGCTGCTGGTCCTGGCCAGCGCGCTGGCCTACGCCGCGATCCCGCCAATCACGCTGCGCTACCTGCAGGGGCTGCACGAGGAACCGGAGGTGCGCTCATGATTCCGAATCTGATCAACACCGTCACCGGCCTGGTGCTGGTGTATTCGGTGGTGCTGCACCCGACCTGGATCGAGCAGCGC
Organism: uncultured Ottowia sp.; assembly: GCA_964424045.1. Classification (GTDB taxonomy): domain Bacteria; phylum Pseudomonadota; class Gammaproteobacteria; order Burkholderiales; family Burkholderiaceae_C; genus Ottowia. Next base: position 17,974 of record CAYRHV010000007.1, read on the forward strand.
TTCTTCCCGCTGCTGGGCTTTGCCGCGGTGATCCTGGTGATGGCGCTGTGGGCGCGGCGCAGCGACGCGCACCCCTGGTTCAGCTGGGTCAACATCGTGCAGGCCATCCTGCTCGGTCTGCTGTCGCTGCTGCCGCTGGCGACGCTGCCCTACCTTGCCTTCTGGACCGCGTTCTGGGTCGGCTCGATGGTGCCCGTGGTGGCGCTGTGGGCAGCGCTGTATCACCCGCGGCCCGAAGAACTGGGCCAGCCGGGCTGAAGGGCGCTGCGGGTCGGGAAACGGAGTCAACCATGAGCACAAGAGACTGGATGCTGCTGGGCGCGGCGCTGGTGCTGGCGGCGGCGCTGCCGGCGCAGGCGGCCGATGCCGCGGCCGGCAAGACCCATTACGACAGCACCTGCGTCGCCTGCCACGGACCGGGCGGCATCTCGGTGGCGCCGATCTACCCGAACCTGGCGGGCCAGAAGGCGCCCTACCTGGTCGAGCAGCTCAAGGCCTATCGCGACGGCACGCGCGTCAACGCCATCATGGCGCCGATGGCCCAGGGCCTGAGCGACACGCAGATCGTCAACCTCGCGGCCTATCTGTCGGCGCTCAAGCCGCGCTGAAATAAATCCGCTTGCGTGGCTGCACTCGCTGCGCGATGTGGCAGCTTCGCGCACTGGTTGAGGTCATGTGTGGCGACGTGCCAGGGACAAAAAAGCCCCCACGCTTCCTCGCTGCGCTGCCCTCTTGAAGGGGTCGTTTTTGCCTTGGGGCGGCCCGGCGGCAAAAAAAGGCCACGCGCTTGCGTGGCCTTTTCGATTTGCGGGAGAGCGGCACGCGCCACTCCCGACTCATCAACCGGGCTTCATTCGGGTCGAATGAAGTCGATCACCACGCCCTCGGGCGAGCGCTGGCGGTACTCGATCTGGATTTCCTCCCCGTAGCGCGCCGTCAGCTGGCCGAGCAGGGGGATGGGGTCGTGGTCGTTGACGAAACGCATCACCTCGCCGGGCTGCAGCGTGTCCAGCGCGCCGAAGATGGCGGCATGGCGAAAGCGCCGCGCCACGCCGCGCGCGTCGAAGCCGTAGATGGCTTCGGGCGTGCGGTGGTCGTGCCCGGGCGGGTTTTGCGTGGGTTGGGTCGGTGCCATGATGGGCGGTACTCCAGGGGTGGGTGAGAAAACGGCGGGCAGCGGCTCAACGCTGCAGGTGTTCGCGCTTGTCCGTGACCTCGGCCCATTCGTCGGCATCGGGCAGGGAAGGGATCTTGCGCGAGATGGTCGGCCAGTCGCGCGCCAGCTCGGCGTTCAGCGGGATGAAGTCGAGCTGATCCTTGGGCACGTCCTCGTCGGCAAAGATGGCGCTGACCGGGCACTCGGGCACGCAGACGGCGCAGTCGATGCAGTCGTCGGGTTCGATCACCAGGAAGTTGGGTCCTTCGCGGAAGGCGTCGGTCGGACACACGTCCACGCAGTCGGTGTATTTGCAGCGGATGCAGGCTTCGGTGACGACAAAGGTCATGGTGGATCGCTTTGCAGGGAAAAACTTAAAAATGCATAATGAATGCATCTTTACTGTACGTCATGGCGAACGTGGCTGCAACGCAAGCCCGCAATCCCGACATGGCGTCCTGCCTTGCCGATTGCTGCCATGCGCGTGACCACGTTTACTGATTATGCATTTCGCGTGCTGATGTACCTGGCGCTGCAGGGCGACCGGCGCGCCACGGTGGACGAAATCGCACACGCCTACGGCATCTCGGTCAACCACCTGACCAAGGTGGTGCACCAGCTCGGGCGCTCGGGCTGGGTGCAGACGGTGCGCGGCAAGGGCGGCGGCCTGGAGCTGGGCCAGCCGGCCGATCAGATCCTGCTGGGTGACGTGGCCCGGCTGTGCGAGGGTGACACCACCTTCGCGGCCTGCATGGTCAACGAGATGAAGCACTGCCGCATCGCCTCGGCCTGCCGCCTGGCCGGCATCCTGGATCAGGCCTTTCGCACCTTCTACGCCGAGCTGAACCGCCACACCCTGGCCGACCTGGTGCGCGACCCGCAGGCTCTGCGCGAGCGCCTGGTGGTCGACTGACCCGGCGCCGCGCGGTAGTCCGTCAGGCGCCGCTTTCGGTCGCCTCCAGCGACACCTCGATCGTGACCTCGTCGCTGATCGCCGGGACATACTGGCCGGCGCCGAATTCGCTGCGCCGGATCACGGTGCGGGCGTTGGCGCCGATCGCGTCCTGGCCCAGCATCGGGTGCGTGCCATGGAAGAAGTGGCTCAGCGTCAGCGTGACCGGGTGCGTGATGCCCTTGATGGTGAGCTCGCCCTCGATGCGCGCCGGCTGCTGGTGTTCGAACAGCACGCGCTTCGAGCGGTAGGTCGCCTTTGGGTAGCGCGCCGTGTCGAGGTGGTCGGGGCCCTGGATGTGCTGGTCGAACACCGACGAGCCGGTGTCGATCGAGCCCATGTCGATCTCGATCTCGACGCTGGCCTGCTCGGCCTCGGCGTCGAAGCGCACGGTGCCCGAGGTGCGGTTGAAGCGCAGCGTCTGGCGCGACAGGCCCAGGTGGTTGTAGGAAAAATGCGCGAACGTGTGTTCGGCGCTCAGGACATAGGTTTTCATCTGCTCTGGCTCCTTGCCGGTGATTGAATCGCGCGCGGCGATGCGGGGTGGTTCATATCGATGAACCATGGTGCTGCGTGCGCCCGCGTCGTGTGAAATGACGCGGAGTCGATCGCAGCCGAACTGGTGGCGAGCACGTGGAGCGCAGCGACATAGGGGGTGGCGTCATCTCATGTGATGCTGTCCACCACGCCGCCGTCGACGCGCAATGCAGCGCCGGTGGTGGCCGAGGCCTGGGGCGAGGCGGCATACACCACCATGTGCGCGACCTCGTCCACGCTGCTGGCGCGCTGCAGGATGGAGGACGGGCGATGCGCGCGCACGAAGGCGGCCGCCGCCTGCTCGGGCGTCTGGCCGCTGCGCGCGATCTCGTCCTGCAGCATGCGCGCCATGCCCTCGGTCAGCGTCGGGCCCGGCAGCACCGCGTTCACGGTGACGCCGCTGCCGGCCAGGCGCTTGGCCAGGCCGCGCGAGAGGCCGAGCAGGGCGGTCTTGGTGGTGCCGTAGTGGATCATGTCGGGCGGAATGTTGAGCGCCGACTCGGAGGAAATGAAGACGATGCGGCCCCAGCCGCGCCGCACCATGGCGGGCGCGAGCAGGCGTGCCAGGCGCGCGCCGGCCAGCACGTTGACCTCGAAGAAGCGGCGCCACTCTTCGTCCGGGATCTCGAAGAAGTCCTGCAGCGCGAAGGTGCCGGCGTTGTTCACCAGGATGTCGGCGTCGGCGCCGGCCTGTGCCAGCGTCTCGCAGCCCTCGGCACTGCCGACGTCGGCGGCGCAGCCCAGCAGGGTGGCGCCGGGCACCTCGACGCGCAGGCGCTCCAGCGCACGCGCCACGCCGGCCTCGCTGCGGCTGTTGACGACGACCCGGGCACCCGCGCGCGCGAGGCCCCGTGCGATCGCCAGTCCGATGCCCGAGGTCGAGCCGGTGACGAGGGCGGTCTTGCCGGTCAGATCGATGTTCATGGGGCTCCTTGTCCGTGCGCTGCGTGGTGGTGGCTGCTGTCTGCACCGCAGTTCATTGTGCGAGCACCGGCGATCTGCTGCGACCAGCGTGGGATTGCGCCGGCGGGGCCGGCCGTCCGGTCACAATCGACTCTTTTGATTCCTGCAGCAAGGCCGATCCCGATGAACACCCGCGACACCATGGCAAGCCGACCCGAAGCGCCCGCCGACGCCGACTGGTTGCCCGGAGTGCCGGACCTGTCGGACCCGGCCCTGGCGGCGCGGCTGCGCCAGCGCATCGCGCGCAAGACCGTGCCCGCGGGCGCGCTTGGGGGGCTGGCGGCGCTGGCCGAGCGGCTCGGCATGATCCTGGGCACGGACGAGCCGCGGCTGCAGGCGCCGCAGCTGCTGGTGTTCGCCGCCGACCATGGCATCGCGGCGCGCGGCGTTTCGGCCTACCCGAGCGACGTCACCTGGCAGATGGTCGGCAACTTCGTGGCCGGCGGCGCCGCCGTCAGCGTGCTGGCGCGCCAGCACGGCATTGCACAGACGGTGGTCGACTGCGGCGTGCGCCACGACTTCGAGCCGGCGCCCGGACTCGTGATCCGCAAGCTCGGTCTCGGTACGCAGGATTGCAGCGTCGGCCCGGCGATGACACGCGCGCAGTGCCGGCAGGCGCTGGCCAACGGCGTCGAGCTGGTGCGCGCCCTGCCGGGCAACGCGCTGCTGCTGGGCGAGATGGGCATCGGCAACACCAGCGCCGCCTCGCTGCTGGTGGCGCGCCTGGGTGACGTCGACGTCGCCGAGGTGACGGGCGCCGGCACCGGGCTGGACGCCGCCGGCATTGCACGCAAGACGACGGTGCTGCGCGAGGCGCTGGCGGTCAATGCCGATGCGGCGTCGCCGCTGGACGCGCTGGCGGCGCTGGGCGGCTTCGAGATCGCGACCATGGTCGGCAGCGTGCTGCAGGCCGCCAGCGAGCGGCGCGTGATCGTGGTCGACGGCTTCATCGCCACGGCCGCGGTGCTGGTGGCCCGCCGCCTGGCAGCTCCGGTGCTGCAGCGCTGCGTGTTCGCGCACCGCTCCGACGAGCGCGGCCACGCGCGGCTGCTGGAGCTGCTGGGGGTCAAGCCGCTGCTCGACCTGGGCCTGCGCGTGGGCGAGGGCAGCGGTGCCGCGCTGGCCTGGCCGCTGCTGGAGTCGGCCTGCCGCATCATCAACGAGATGGCCAGCTTCGAGTCGGCCGGCGTTTCGGACAAAGGTTGAACCGAACTTGCGTTCGACATGACGAATGACGAATGACCTCGCTGCGCTTCGATGACTGCGGCGCCGTGGGCCATGCTCGCGCCGTGGGTCAAAGCCCCAACCTGCTTTTTTGAGGAGACCCTGTTGAAAATCCTGAAACGAGTCCTGCTGGCGCTGCTGGCGATCCTGGTGGTGGCCGCGGCCGTGGGCTGGTTCAGCCTGGACAAGGAGGGGCGCGGGCTGCTCGCCACGGTGCCGACCAATCGCGACATCCTGTTCTGGAGCGAGAAGCAGCGCGACGCGGCGTTCCGCGCCATGGACCGCATCCCGCTGCTGGCCAAGTGGCGCACGGCGGCGCCCAGCGCGCAGGCGCGGCCGCTGCCGCCCGGTGCGCCACTGAAGCTGCCGCTGGACGTCGATGCCTACCTGCAGGAGCAGCACGGCGCGGCGCTGCTGGTCGTGCACAAGGGCCAGCTCAGGCTGGAGCGCTATGGCCTGGGCTTCGATGGCAACGGGCGCTGGACCAGCTTCTCGGTCGCCAAGTCCTTCACCTCCACCCTGGTCGGCGCGGCGCTCGCGGACGGCTTCATCAAGAGCATGGACGACAAGGTCAGCGACTACGTGACGGACATGAAGGGCTCGGCCTACGACGACGTCAGCGTGGGCCAGTTGCTCACCATGACCTCGGGCGTGCGCTGGAACGAGGACTACGGCGATCCGGATTCGGACGTGGCGCGCTTCAACAACCACCAGCCCGAGCCCGGCGTCGATGCGCTGGTGAGCTACCTGCGCCAGCTGCCGCGCGAGGCTCCCGCGGGCACGCGCTGGCACTACAGCACGGGGGAGACGAACCTGGTCGGCATCCTGATCAGCCGCGCGGTGGGCAAGCCGCTGACCGAATACATGCAGGAGAAGATCTGGTCGCGCATCGGCAGCGAGCAGCAGGCGACCTGGCTGCTCTCCAAGACCGGCCAGGAAATCAGCGGCTGCTGCATCCAGGCCGCGCCGCGCGACTATGCGCGCTTCGGCCTGTTCATCCTGGAGGGTGCCAAGGCGAATGGCGAGGCCACGGTGCCGGACGGCTGGCTGCAGCAGGCCACGCGCAAGCAGGCCGACATCGGCGCGCCGGGGCGCGGCTACGGCTACCAGTGGTGGACCTACGACGACGGCAGCTTTGCCGCGCGCGGCATCTTCGGCCAGGGCATCTTCATCGACCCGGCGCGCGAGCTGGTGATCGTCACCAACTCCGACTGGGCCAAGGCCGGGGCCGCCGACAACCCGCAATACACCGCGCGCGAGGCCTTCTACCAGGCGGTGCGCCAGGCCATCGACGAGGAGGCCGCCGGGCGCTGATGGCCGCGCTGCGCCATTACCTGCTCGCGCTGCAGTTCTTCACCCGCATCCCGGTCACCGGGCGGCTGGCGGACTGGGTCGGCTACAGCCCGGCGCTGCTGAACGCCAGCGCCGGGCATTTCCCGGGCGTGGGCTGGGTGGTGGGCGCCTGGGGTGCTGCCGTGCTGTGGGTGGCGCTGGCGCTGCTGCCCGCCGGGCCGTTGGGGGCGCTGGTGGCGGCGGCGCTGTCGACCGCGGCCACGGCCTGGCTTACCGGGGCCTTTCATGAGGATGGCCTGGCCGACACGCTGGACGGCCTGGGCGGCAGCGCGGACCGCGAGCGCGCGCTGGAGATCATGAAGGATTCGCGCATCGGCAGCTATGGCACGCTGGGCCTGCTGCTGGCGCTGCTGCTCAAGACCGGCTTGCTGGCGCTGCTGACGCAGGGTGACAGCGCGGCGGCGGCGCTGGCGCTGCTGGCGGGGCACGTGCTGTCGCGCCTGGCGCCGCTGGACGTGATGTACGCGCTGCCCTACGTCAGCGCCGCGGCCGGCAGCAAATCCAAGCCGCTGGCCGAGGAGGCCGGCATCGCCACCCTGCTGACCGGCCTCGCCTGGAGCCTGCCGGCGCTGCTGCTGCTGGCCTGGGTGTTCGGCCTGCTGGCGCTGGTGATCGCCTTGCTGGCCTGGCTGGTGGCGCTGGCCGTCATGCTGCGCCTGCTGCGGCGGCGCCTGCAGGGTTTCACGGGTGACACGCTGGGCGCCACGCAGCAGCTGTGCGAGCTGGCGCTCTACCTCGGGCTGGTGCTGGCGTGAGGCTGTGGCTGCTGCGCCATGCGGAGGTCGCGGCGGCGCCGGGCCTGTGCTATGGCGCCAGCGACCTGCCGGCCGATCCGGACGCCACGCGACGCGCCGCCGCGCGACTGGCGCACGAACTGCCGCCGGGCCTGGCGCTCTGGTGCTCGCCGCTGCAGCGCTGCGCCGCGCTGGCGCGCGAACTGCAGGCACGGCGCCCGGACCTGCGGCTCCAGACCGACGTGCGCCTGCGCGAATTTGATTTCGGCGCCTGGGAGGGGCGCCCCTGGGCCACCATCGCGCGCCCGGAGTTCGATACCTGGCTGGCCGACTTCGGCCAGGCCCGGCCGGGTGGCGACGGCGAGAACGTGGCCGAACTGATGGGGCGCGTGGGCGCCGCCTGGGACGCCTGGCGCGCGGCGGGCCAGGATGCGGCCTGGGTCAGCCATGCGGGCGTGATTCGCGCCGCGCGTCTGCTGGCGCGCGGCGTGCGCGAGGTTCGGGCGGCTTCGGACTGGCCGGCCGAAGGCCTGGATTTCGGTGCCGCGCTGCTGCTGCGGCCTGGCTGAGCACCCTCGCACCGGCGGCGCCCGTCGTCTTGCGCCGCGCAGCATGCGGCCCTATGATACCTGTATGAATATACAGGTATCCCTGTTTGCCGACGAGTCGCTCACCCTGGTTCAGGATGCCGAAGGCGGGATCGTCTACCACCCGGCGTGCGTGCCGGCCGAGCGGGCGGCCGAGTGGTTGGCCATTCTGCTGGCGCAGATGCCCTGGCGCAGCCTGCGCCGCCCGATGTATGAGCGCGTGGTCGACGTGCCGCGCCTGATCGCCAACGTAGCCCTGCGCGACCCCGAGCGCCCGCCCTGCCTGGATGCGGCGCTGGTGGCGGTGCAGGCGCTGGCGCCCGCGCCCTACACCCACGTCGGGCTGAACCTGTACCGCGACGGCCGCGACAGCGTGGCGCCGCACGGCGACCGCGAGCCGGACCTGGTGCCCGGCTGGTCGATCGCCATCGTCTCGCTGGGGGCGCCGCGCGACATGCTGATCCGCCCGGCGGGCGGCGGCGCCAGCCGGCGTGTCTTGCTGCAGCCGGGCAGCCTGCTGGTGATGAGCCACGCCAGCCAGCGCACGCACGAGCACGGCATCCCGAAGTGCCGCGCGGCGGTCGGGCCGCGCATCAGCCTGGCGTTTCGGGTGCGGCCGCTGCGCTCGTGAGTGACGCGGTCGGTTTCTCCGTTCGGCCGGTCGCGGCGCGTGTCGTCATGGCGCGGATGTGGGCCTCGATGGCGGCGGCCGTGGCCAGGGGCAGCTCCATCGGGATCAGGTGCGTGCCCTCGAGCATGGTGATGCGGCCTTCGGTGACTTCCGCCGTGGCTTCAATGCCGCCCAGCTGGCGCATTTCGGCCGAAGAGATGCCGCCGATGAAGGCCACCGGCCGGCGCAGCGGGTGCTTGCGCAGCAGCGCATCGAGGTTGTGCGGCAGGGTCTCGTAGATGCGCGACTCGACTTCAGGGTCGAAGGCCAGGCGCCAGGTGCCGTCGGCGTCGATGGTGCCGTGATCGACGTAGTCGCGCAGCACCTGAGGGTCCCAGCCGGCAAACACCTTCCGGGTGCGGAAGTGTTCGTAGACGGCCTGGCGATCGTCCCACTCCGTGCGCCGCCGCAGCGCGGCTGCACTGGGTGAAAGCCGGCGCATCAGCGGCGTGCGCTTGACGATGCGCACGGCGCCGGCACGCCAGCCGGTGAGCACGGGCGAGTCGAGCATCACCACGCCGCGTGCCAGTTCGGGGTGGCGGGCGGCGCACATCAGGCTCAGGATGCCGCCCATCGAATGCCCCACCAGCCAGGGCG
>CAYRHV010000008.1:0-26300 GCA_964424045.1 uncultured Ottowia sp.
TTTCGGCGCGGCGCGACTTGCCGCTCTTCTGGCCGCCCAGGATGAGTTCGCTGCGTGCGACGGTCAGGCCCTCAACCGTGGTCATCCATCCACTCCATAACGATGCGGTGCAACTGTGCCACGCCATCGGTCAGCGCCGCCGGCCCGGGCTGCAGGATGTCGTCCGAGTCGATCGCGAACAGCCGCCCCGTGCACACCGCCGGCACGTCCTGCCAGCCCGCGCGCGCGGCCACCTGCGCCGGCTCGAACGGCCGGCTGCACCAGGCACCGACGATCAGGTCCGGGGCGCGCTGCGCCACTTCCAGTGGCTGCACCCGGGTCGGTCCACTCGCTCCCGGCGCCGTGGCGCGCTCGGCAAAGCAGTCCTGCCCACCGGCCGCGTGGATCAGCTCCGACACCCAGGGCGCGGCGCTGACCATGGGCGCATCCCATTCCTCAAGGTAGACGCGCGGGCGGCGTCTGCCGCGCGCCAGCTGCGCGTCGACAGCCTGCTGCATCCGTGTCAGACGCTCCCGATATTGGCGCAACAAAGCCTCGCCCCGGGCCGTGGCGCCAACCAGGGCCGCCAGCTGCGCCAGCACCTCGAAGATCTCCGCCACGCGGCGCTGGTTGAACACCAGCACCTGCAGGCCGGCGCGGATGAGGGCGGCCGCGATGTCGGCCTGCACGCCCGAGTAGCCCAGCACCAGGTCGGGCCGCAGGGCCACGATGTCGTCCACCGGGGCACTGGTAAAGCCGCTGACCACGGGCTTTTCCTGCCGCGCGCGAGGCGGGCGCTGCGTGAAGCGGCTGATGCCGACGATGCGCTGCGCCTCGCCCAGCAGGTACAGCCACTCGGTGGGCGCCGCCGTCAGGCAGACGATGCGCTGCGGGCCCCGCGGCGCAAGGCGCTGGTTCCAGGTCGGGACGTTCGGTGGCTGTGTCTGCACGGCGAAAGCCCTAGGCGTGGACGAGGCCGCCCGCATCGATGACCGCCGGCGCCAGAAACAACCGGGCCGCCGCGGTGGGACTGGACGGCCACCAGGGGTGGAAGAAGCTCGCCTGCACGCGCCCGCCGCCGCCCAGCGCGTAGACCGGCTCGGTCCGACTGCCGCCAGCCGCCGGCGCGGTGTGGGCGACCGCCGCCAACGAGGTTTCGACGACACCGCGATGAAACGCATGCCCCCGCAGCGGCGGCGCGCCCGGCGCCACCTGCCACTGTTGCAGGCCCAGGCCCACCAGCCGCTGCTCGATGCGCGCACGGCCGGGCAGCAGCCCCCAGAGCGCGTGAGTGGCACCGTCGGCGTCGACCAGTTCGTCAAGCAGCGCCAGCAAGCCGCCGCCTTCGGCCCAGATCGGCCGGCCGGCCTGCGCGTGGGCCTGCAGTTGCGCGCGCAGGTCGGTGCGTCCGGCCAGGCGGGCGGCATGCAACTCCGGATAGCCGCCGGGCAGCCAGAGCGCGTCACAGGCGGGCAGCGCGTCGCCCGCCAGCGGCGAGAAGAACACCAGGCGTGCGCCCAGCGCGCGCAGCGTCTCCAGATTGGCGGCGTAGATGAAGGCAAAGGCCGCGTCGCGCGCCACGGCCACGGTGCGGCCCGCCAGCGGCGTCGGCAGCGGCTCCGACACGGGTGGCGCCGGAAAGTCCACCGACCAGCGCGCGCGCCAGTCGGCCAGGCTCAGCTGGCCCAGCAGCGTGGCCTGCAGTCGGTCGGCCACGGCGTCCAGGCGCATCAGCACCTCACCCGGCAACGCGTCGCTCGCCAGCGCCAGGCCCAGATGGCGCTCGGGCACGCGCAGCGCGTCGTCACGCGGAATGTGGCCGAGCCAGCCATCGCCCAGCCGCAGCGCCACGCGCAGGAGCTCGGCGTGGCCGGCGCCGCCCACGCCGTTGGCCAGCACCCCGGCCCACAGCAGCGCGCCATCGCGCTCGGCACCGTAGTCGCGCAGGCCCTGCACCACGGCGCCCAGCGTCTGCGACATGGCCGCAGCCTGCACCACCGCCAGCACCGGCACACCGAATCGGCGCGCCAGCGCGGCGCTGCTGGGCGTGCCGTCGTGCAAGCCCATCACGCCTTCGATCAGGATCACGTCCGCGCTGCCGGCGGCCTGGTGCAGGCGCGTGCGCACGTCGGCCTCGCCGGTCATCCACAGATCCAGGTTGTGCACCGGCGCGCCGCTGGCCTGCTCCAGCCAGCCGCCGTCGATGAAGTCGGGCCCGCACTTGAAGCCGCGCACGCGCCAGCCGCGGCGCGCCAGCAGCCGCGCCAGCCCGGCAGCCACGGTGGTCTTGCCCTGCCCCGAGGCGGGTGCGGCGATCAGGATGGCCGGGCAGCGCATGACGTTCAACGCGGCGTCCAGCGCAAGCCGACGAACAGCGTGCGGCCCGCCGTGTCATAGCCCTGGGCGAGCTGGTAGCGCCGGTCGCCCAGGTTGTCCAGGCGCGCCAGCAGGTCCCACTCGCGCGCGAGGGTGGTGCGCACAAACAGGTTCACCACGCCGTAACCGGCCAGGCGGCTGGTGTTGGCCGCATCGTTCCAGCGCTGGCTGGCGAGCTGCCATTCGGCGCCCAGCGTCCATTCGACCACGCGCGCGTCCGTATGGAGCTTGAGCAGCCGGCGCGCGCGGCGCGGCAGCAGCTTGCCGGTGAGCACGTTGGTGGGCTGCTGCAGATCCAGCGACCCCCCGAAGCCGACCCCGCCGAGGCGATGCGCGCCGCTGACGGTGAGGCCCTGCAGGCGCGCCCGACCGGCGTTCTCATAGCAGCTGGACGGGCTGTCGCACGGGCCCGCCGCGCCCAGCACGACCAGGTTGCGCACGCGGTTGCGATAGGCCGTGAGGTCCAGGCGGCTGTCACCGCGCGCCCAGTGCAGGCCAAGCTCGATATTGCGGCTCTTCTCGGGCTGCAGTTCCGCCTGCCCGTATTGGGAGAAGCGCTGGAACAGCGTCGGCACGCGGTAGGCCGTGCCGACCGCCGCCGTCGCGCGCCAGCCGGGCGCGAAGCCGTAACCGTAGGCCAGCCCGCCGGTGGTCTGGCCGCCAAACTCGCTGTCGCGGTCGTGGCGCAGGTTGGCCTGCAGGGTGTGCGCGCCGCGGCTGTAGCCCCAGCCCAGCGCCACCGCATCCTGGTGCCGGCCGCGGTCGATCGGGGCATTGATCAGGTGGTCCTGGCGCCGCTCGAGCGTGGCCGTCAGCAGGTGATCGCCCTGGCGCCATTCGTTCTGCAGCAGGGCGTTGCGCAGCCGCGTGCGGGTCAGGTAAGGTGGCGGCCGAGTCTCATAGCGCGCCTGCGACTCGCTCAACGACAGCCGGGTGCTGTAGGCCGGGGTCCACTGGGCGTTCCAGGTGCCGCCCACCGTGCGCAGGCGGTTCAGCGCATGGTCGTCCCGGTCCAGCGACTGGTCGTACTGTGCGTCCACGTCGGTGTAGGAGCCGGTCAGGTCGACCCGGTGCGCGCGGTTCAGTTGCCAGCCCAGGCGGCCGCTGGCGGCGCTCTGGCGATAGCCGTCGCGATCCGGGTTGCCGCTGGGCCGGACGTTGAAGCCGCGACTGAGATCGCGCTCGGCGCCGAGCGAATAGTCCACCGCTCCGGCCTGGCCGGAAAACCCCGCTTCCAGCCGCGCCGTGCGCCGATTGCCCACGCCCACGCCGACGTACGGCGTGAAGGGGCCCTCGCCCTTCTTCGTGAAGATCTGGATCACGCCCGCGATCGCGTCCGAGCCGTAGACGGCGGCGGCCGGGCCACGCAGGATCTCGATGCGCTCGATCTGCCCGAGCGCGATCGCCTCCCAGGGCGCGCCGCCACTGGCGGACTGCGACTCGACGCGGACGCCATCGATGTAGACGGCGGCAAAGCGCGTCTCGGCGCCGCGCAGATACAGGTCGGTCTTGTTGCCCGGTCCGCCGTTGCGCAGCAATTCCAACCCCGGCTGACGCGCCAGCAGGTCGGCGATGCTGACGGCGCCGCTGGTGCGGATCTGCTCTTCACCCAATACCGTCACGTCGGCCAGCACATCGGTCAGCGGCTGCGCCACGCGCTGCGCCGCGACCACGGTCTCGGTCAGGCTGGGCGCGGCCACCTGGGCCACGGTCAGGGGTTCGGTCCGCTCCTGGGCCTGGGCCGAAAGCGCGCCGATCAGGGCGCACGCAAAGACCAGCAGCAGCGCGGCGGGCCGGCCGGATGAATGGACGAAACGCATGGCGCTCAGCGACGCGGTGTCCAGCGCAGGCCGACGAACAGCGTGCGGCCGGGGGTGGCATAGCCATAGGCCAGCTGATGGCGCCGGTCGGCCAGGTTGTCGATGCGGCCGTACAGCTCCCATTCGCGTGCCACGGTGGTGCTGGCGTACAAGTTGAGCATGCCGTAGCCCGCCAGCGTCACGTCCGCGGCCGGGAACACGTCGTAGTCCAGATCGCGGCGACTGCTGCTGGCCTGCCATTCGGCGCCCACGGTCCAGTCCGCAACGCGCGTGTCAGCGGCCAGCTTGACGATGCGGCGCGCGCGCCGCTGCAATATCTGACCGGTGTTCGCGTTGCGCGGACGCTGCAGATCGAGCGAACCGCTCAGATTGACTTCAGCCACGCGGTGCGCCCCCGACAGCGTCACGCCTTCGAGCACGGCGCGGCCGGTGTTCTCGTAGCAGCCGAACGGGCTGGCGCAGGCGCCAGGCCCGCCGAAGTCGATCAGGTCGCGCACGCGGTTGCGCCACACGGTCACACCAGCGCGGCTGTCACCGCGTGCCCAGTGCAGACCGAACTCGATATTGCGGCTCTTCTCCGGCTGCAGACCAGCCTGGCCGTATTCGGAAAAACGCTGGTAGAGCGTGGGCACGCGAAACGCCGTGCCGACCGCCGCGGTGGCGCGCCAGCCCGGCGCAAAGCCGTAGCCGTAGGCGACACCGCCGGTGGTCTGGCTGCCGAACTCGCTGTCGCGATCGTGGCGCAGGTTGACCTGCAAGGTGTGCGCGCCCGCGCTGTAGCCATAACCCAGGGCGACCGCGTTCTGGTGCCGGGTGTCGTCCAGGGCGCCGTAAACAAGCTGATCCTGGCGCCGCTCCAGGTTGAAGCTGACGTGATGGGCGCCATCGCGCCAATCGTTCTGTAGCAGGATGTTGCGCAACCGTGTCTTGCTCGGTGGCGGCGAGGTCGGCATGTCCGAGCGCTGTGTCGATTGGCCCACCGACAGCCGCGTGCTGTAGCGTGGTGTCCACTGTGCCGACCAGACGGCGCCCAGAGTATCCAGACGCGTCATGGCGTGGTCGTCCAGGCCCGGCATGAAGCCGTCGTACTGGGCGTCCATGGTGGTGTGGGTGGCGTTCAGCTCCAGCCGCTGATCCCGGTTGATCTGCCAGCCCAGGCGGCCGCTGACCGAACTCTGGCGGTAGCCATCACGGTCCGGGTTGCCGGCCGGCATGGCGTTGAAACCCCGGCTCAGGTCGCGCGCAGCGCCCAGGGCATAGTCGACAGCGCCGCTCTTGCCGGAGAACCCCGCCTCCAGCTTGCCGGTGCGCCGATTGCCGACGCCGATGCCGACGTACGGCGTGAACGGGCCATCGCCGGTCCTGGTGAAGATCTGGATCACGCCCGCCACGGCGTCCGAGCCATACACGGCGGCAGCCGGGCCGCGCAGGATCTCGACGCGCTCGACCTGGTCGAGTGAAATGGCCGGCCAGGGCGCGCCGCCATCGCCAGCCTGCGAATCGACCCGCACGCCGTCGATGTAAACGGCGGTGAACCGGTTGTCGGCGCCACGCAGAAACAGGCTGGTCGAGGTTCCGGGACCGCCGCTGCGCGAGAGTTCCAGCCCCGGCTGGCGCGCCAGCAGATCGGCGACGTTGACCGCGCCGCTGGCGCGGATCTGCGCCTCGTCCAGCACCGTCACGTCGGCCAGCACGTCGGTGATCGGCTGAGCGATGCGCTGCGCTGTCACCACGGTCTCGGTCAGGCTGGGCGCAGCCACCTGGGCCACGGTCAGGGGTTCAGGCCGGGACTGGGCCTGGGCGGAAAATGCAGTGGCAAGCGCGCACGAAAGGGCCAACGGCAACGCGACAGGCCGGCCGGACGAAAGCATGAAATGCATGGCAAGGACACATGAAAGCCACCCCTGCCAGCTTCCCCGCCGGCGTCTGGGGCCCCAATGACCGCGCCGTTTCCTGCTGGAAGCCGCGCGCGATCGCGTTGTTGGCCGGTATCCGGGCTGACGGAGGTTCACTGGCGCCTCGCCTTCCCGGACGCGTGTTTCAGCGCATCCAGTGGCCTTGCTTGAGACGCCAGCCGGTGTCATCGGCAACTGCCGTGACGCCGTCCGCTTACCGTTGCGGGGGCAGCGCAGGTTGGGCCGTGCTCAGGGTGAGGGGGCCCTCCTGCTTCCCGTTGAACCGCGGCCGTGTGAACCACGACACGCGAGCACCAACAGGCACTATTCTATGACCTTCAACGCCGTGGACGGCAACCTACAATGATCGCCTGACGACCAACACCAGTCTCCATGACGACCGCGCCCCTGATCGACCAGATCGCCGACCGCGTCGAGCGGTTGCTGCTGCGCCATGAGGAGCTGCAGCGCACCAACGCCCTGCTGCAGCAGCAGCTGCAGGCTGTCACGCATGAGCGCGACGGCCTGAAGTCACGCCTGCTCTCTGCGCGAGCGCGTGTCGACACGCTCATCGAACGTCTGCCGGCCGGCGACCCGGCATCGCAACCCGAGGCCGAACCATGAGGCAGATCGAAGTGCAGATCATGGGCCAGAACTACCGCCTGGGCTGCCCGGAAGGCGGCGAGGCGCGCCTGCGCGAGGCCGTGCAGCGCGTGGATGCGGCGATGTGCAAGATTCGCGATGCCGGCAAGATCCGCGCGCGCGATCGCATCGCCGTGCTGGCGGCGCTGAACCTGGCCTTCGAGATCGATGCCACGCCGGCACCCGCTGCCAGCGCCCCATCCGCGGCACCGCCGGACCTGGCCGACGAGCACACACTGACGCAATTGCTCGAGCGGCTCGACCAGGCGCTGGGAGCCGACGGCCAGCTGATCTGAGCATCGGCCTGTCCGGCAGTCGCGGTGAGCTCCGTGGCATGAACGACCCGCAGAGCAAACCCACCCGAACCCGGCATGCGCACGCCCTGGCCGTCAGCTTGCCGCTGCTGGCCGCGTCGCTGGGCGCCGCCGCCACGCCCACGCTGCGCATCGTGGCCTTGCAACCGTCGCTCACCGAAGCGGTCTGCGCGCTGGACTCCTGCGCCCAGCTCGTGGGGGTGGATCGGTATTCCAGATTTCCGGCTGCGGTCGAGGCCCTGCCGCGCGTGGGCGGCTTCAGCGACGCGGACATCGAGGCCATCGTCGCCCTGCGGCCCGACCTGGTGCTGGTGAACCGGCGCAACCGCGCGGCCGAGCGACTGCGCTCGCTCGGCCTGCGCGTCGTCGTGCTCGACACCAGCACACTCGACGACGTGCACCAGAGCCTGGAGCGGATCGCACAGGAGCTGGGGCGACCCGGCGCCGGCGAGGCCCTGTGGCAGCGCATCCTGGCGCGGCTCGAGCGCATCGGCGAGCAGCTGCCGCCCGGCTGGCGCGGTCGGCGCGTCTATCTGGAGCTGCACGACGGCAAGGCCGCCGCCAGCCGCGAATCCTTCCTCGGCCAGCTCCTGGAACGCATCGGCCTGGTCAGCGTGGTGCCGGCCGGCATGGGGCCGTTCCCGCGCCTGACGCCCGAATGGGTGTTGCGAACCGACCCCGACGTCGTCATCACGCCCGCGGTCAGCCTGCGGCCGCCGGCGCAGCGCCCGGGCTGGCCGGCGCTGCGCGCGCTGCGCGAGCAGCGCCTGTGCACGCTGGCGCCCGACGCCATCGACCTGCTGCTGCGCGCCGGGCCGCGTCTCGACGAGGCGGCGACGCAGATCCTGGACTGCCTGCGGGACCTGCCGCCACCCTGAGTGCCGCTCAGCTGATACCCAATCGCATTCAAAAATATGACGAATGACGCCGGCTGACGCCGGCATGACAGATGACCCGACAAGTCATTCGTCATCGAAGCGCAGCGAGGTCATTTGTCATTTTGAACGCGAGGCCGTCTCAGGGCTTCCACGACCGCCCCAGCGGCCAGTGGGCTGCAGCGCCCTTGAATTCCGCCGCATGGACGTGCGCCGCGCCCCAGTCCAGGGCCAGCGCGCCAGCCCGGCCCAGCGGCACGCGCGCGTCGTCGAAATCGATGATGCACACCTGCCCCGCGTGCTGCGGTTGCGCCGGCACCTCGCGGCTGCGCCCGTCGGTGAGCAGCCAGAGCCAGCACGTCCCACGCGCGTGGCGGCGCATCAGCTCGTCGGCCTGCGCCAGCGCCGCCGCCAGCGGCGTGCCGCCGCCGCCGCCGATGGGGGTGACCCAGACGCTGGCGTCCCGCATGGCGCGCCGCGCCGGCAGCCGCACGACGCCGCCGGCGCCGGCAAAGCTCAGCAGCGCCACCTGGTCGCGCCAGCGGTAGGCCTGCGCCATCAACTCGACCAGCACGCCCTTGGCCAGCGCCAGGCGGCCCTGGGCCAGCATCGAGGCCGAGCAGTCGAGCAGGAAGCAGTGCAGCGTCGCCTGCTGCCGCGGGCGCCAGGCGGCGCGCAGGTGCTCGCGCCGCAGCCGGTCCGCCCCGCGCGCGGCCAGGGTGCGCGGCCAGTCGATGCCGGCGGCCTCGGTGGCATGCGGGCTCGCGTGCGCGGCGCCCGTGGTCGGCAGCCCCCCGCCGTGGCGATGCCGGCCGCCACGCGCCGGCGGGGGGCTCAGGCTTTTTTTGCCGCGGGCGTGCGTAGGGGCCGCAGCGGCTTCACGGCGGTCAGGCCCACCGGCTCGGGCGGCATCTCGCCCCAGTCGTTCTGCACGCGGTCGTCCGGCGCGCCTGCATCCTCGCCGGACGCGGGCGGCGGCGCCGGGGGCCGGGCTGACGGCGCCTGCGGCGGCGCGTTCTCGGCCTCGGGGTGGCGCCGGTGCCGCAGCACCAGTTCGGCCACCTGCGCCACGTGCTGCGGCGTCACGGCCGCGGCCTCTTCCCAGGCCGCCAGTGCGCGCGCGGCGCGCAGCATCACCAGGTCGGCGCGCAGCCCGTCCACCCGCGCCTGCAGGCAGCAGCGGCTGACCGCGTCGTGCACGGCATCCGCCAGCGGCAGTGCCGCCGCGTTCGCCACCCGCGCACGGGCCTGGCGCAGACGCTCGCCCAGCTGCGCCTGTGCGTCGGCGAATTGCGCCGCGAAAGCGGCCGGGTCACGGTCGAAGGCCAGGCGCGCCTTGACGATGGCCTGGCGCGTGGCGGCGTCGTCTACGTTGGCCACGCGCACGGCCAGGCCCAGGCGGTCGAGCAGCTGCGGGCGCAGCTCGCCCTCCTCCGGGTTCATGGTGCCGACCAGCACGAAGCGCGCCGCGTGCGCCTGCGAGATGCCGTCGCGCTCGACCACGTTGACGCCGCTGGCGGCGGCGTCCAGCAGCACGTCGACCAGGGCGTCGGGCAGCAGGTTGATCTCATCGACGTAGAGGACGCCGCCGTCGGCGCGCGCCAGCAGGCCGGGCGCAAAGCGCAACGCGTGGCCGGCCAGCGCCCGGTCCAGGTCCAGCGTGCCGGTGACGTGCTCCAGCGCGGCGCCCAGCGGCACGGTGACGAAGGGCGCCGGCGCCAGCAGCGCCGCCAGCGCACGCGCGGCGGTCGACTTGGCGCTGCCGCGCGGGCCCTCGATCAGCACGCCGCCGATGGCCGGGTCGATGGCCGCCAGCAGCAGCGCGCGCGTGAGCTCGGGCTGGCCCACGATGGCGGCAAAGGGAAAGGGGGTGGGCAGATCGGTCATCGAATGTCTCGGCAATGAAGCGGAAAGGGCCAGGGCCCGGCCCTCCTACATATGACGAATGACGCCGGCTGACGCCGGCATGACGGATGACCCAACAAGTCATGCGTCATCGAAGCGCAGCGAGGTCATTCGTCATTTCGAACGCCAGTTCGTATCAAACGGCGCCCTCCATGCGCTCGTCGTGCACCAGCGCCAGCGCGTCGAGCTGCCCGGCGTAGTCGCCCGGCTGCTGCCACAGGCCGCGCGCGATGGCTTCGCGCAGGCGCGCCAGGATGTCGGCCAGCGCCTGCGGGTTGTGCTGCTCGATGAAGGCCCGGGTGTCGGCATCAAGCACATAGGCATCGGTCACCATGGCGTAGTGGTGATCCCCGACCACGCGCGCGGTGGCGTCGAAGCCGAACAGGTAGTCGACGGTGGCGGCCAACTCGAAGGCGCCCTTGTAGCCGTGGCGCTTGACGCCCGCGATCCACTTCGGGTTCACCACGCGCGCGCGCACCACGCGGCCGATCTCCTCCTGCAGCGGGCGCACGCGCGGCTGCTGCGGGTTGCCGTGGTCGCCGTGGTAGATCGCCGGCTGCCGGCCCGACAGGTGGCGCACGGCGGCGCTCATGCCGCCCTGGAACTGCCAGTAGTCGCCGGAGTCGAGCAGGTCGTGCTCGCGGCTGTCCTGGTTCTGCAGCACGACGTCGATGGCGGCCAGCCGCGTCGGCAGCACAGCGCTGGCGTCGGCGCCGGTCTCGTGCTGGCCGTAGGCATGGCGGCTCCAGCGCAGGTAGGTAGCGGCCAGGTCGGCGTCATCCGCCCACTGGCCGTGCTGCAGCAGCAGGTCCAGGCCGCTGCCGTAGTGCCCCGGCGGCGGGCCGAACACGCGCCAGCCGGCCTGCTGGCGGGCGGCCTCGGCGTCCAGGCCCTGCGCCTGCAGCGCCGCCGCTTCGCGCAGGATGCGCGCGCGGATCGGGTTGTCGTGCTCGTCCTCGCCGTCCTGCGCGGCCACCGCCTGCACGGCAGCGTCGAACAATTGCACGGTGGCCGGGAAGGCGTCGCGGAAGAAGCCGGAGATGCGCAGCGTGACGTCCACGCGCGGGCGGTGCAGGCCCACGTGCGGGACGACCTCGAAGTCGACCACGCGCTGGCTGCCCGGCGCCCAACGCGGGCGCACGCCGATCAGCGCCAGCGCCTGCGCCACGTCGTCGCCGCCGGTGCGCATGGTGGCCGTGCCCCACACCGACAGGCCGAGCGCGCGCGGCCAGTCGCCATGCTCCTGCAGGTGGCGCTCGAGCAGGCGCTGCGCCGCCTTCTCGCCCAGCTCCCAAGCCGTGCGCGTGGGGATGGCGCGCGTGTCGACGGTGTAGAAGTTGCGTCCGGTCGGCAGCACGTCGGGGCGCCCGCGCGAGGGCGAGCCGCTCGGTCCGGCGGGCACGAAGCGGCCCTGCAGGGCGCGGCTGAACTGCGTCAGCTCCGCCTCGCCGCAGGCGTCCAGGCGCGGCGCCAGCACCTGCTGCACGCGGCCCAGCGCGGCCTGCGTGCGCGGCCACTCGGGCGGGCAGGACTGGCCGTCCAGCAGCGCGCTGGCCAGCAACTCGAGCCGCTCGCGCGTGTCGCCCAGGTGGCGCCACGGCGCATCCAGCACCCGCTGCAATGCGGGCGGGCGCGCACCCTCCCACGGCGTGGCGGCGTCGGGGCCGAAGGGGTCGAAACCGGCGCCCAGCAGGTCCGCGGCCAGTGCTGCCGGCAGCCCCTCGGCACCCGCGTCGGCGCTGGCGTAGCGCGCCAGCGCCAGCAGCGTGTCGCGCCGCTGGCGGCCGGTGGGCGAGGCACCGAACACGTGCAGGCCGTCGCGGATCTGCGTTTCCTTGAGCTCGCACAGGTAGGCGTCGATGCGCGTCAGCACCTCGTCGTCGGCGCCGCGCGCCAGCTCGTCCTCCATGCCCAACTCGCTCGCCAGGTGCTGCGCGCGCACCAGTTGCAGGATCTGGCGGCGCAGCAGCGCGGCGCGGCGCGCGTCCACCAGCAGCGCGTCGTAATACTCGTCCACCAGGCGCTCCAGCTCCTGCATCGGCCCGTGGTTCTCGGCGCGCGTGAGCGGCGGCATCAGGTGGTCGATGATCACCGCCTGCGTGCGCCGCTTGGCCTGCGCGCCCTCGCCCGGGTCGTTGACGATGAACGGATAGAGGTGCGGCAGCGGCCCCAGCACGGCGTCGGGCCAGCATGCGCTGGACAGCACCAGGCTCTTGCCCGGCAGCCACTCCAGGTTGCCGTGCTTGCCCACGTGCACCATGGCGTCGATGGCAAACACCTCGCGCAGCCAGCAGTAGAAGGCCAGGTAGTGGTGCGGCGGCACCAGCTCGGCGTCGTGATAGACGCCGGTGTCCTGCACCGCCAGCGTGCGCGCGGGCTGGATGCCGACGAAGACCTTGCCCAGGCGCAGCCCGGCGATCATGAAGCGGTCCTGGCGCAGCATGGGGTCCTGCTCGGGCGGGCCCCATTGCGCATCGATGGCCGCCGCCATGCCGGCCGGCAGCCGCGCCAGCTGGCGCCGGTAGTCGGCCAGCGCGTAGCTCTGCAGTGCCGGGCGCAGCGCCCACTGCGCCGGGTCGTTGGCCACGCCCTCGGTCAAGCGCCGCATCAGGGCGTCGCCACCCTCCGGCAGGTCGCCGGCGCCCAGGTCGTGGCCCTCGCGCTGCAGCAGCTGCAGCAGCTTGATGACCGAGGCCGGGGTGTCCAGCCCGACGCCGCTGCCGATGCGCCCCTCGCTGCCCGGGTAGTTGGCCAGCACCAGCGCCACGCGCTTGTCGGCCGCCGGCAGCCGGCGCAGCCGGCACCAGCGTGCGGCCAGCTCGGCGACGAAGGCGATGCGATCGGGCTCGCTCTCGTAGTGCACCAGGTCCACCTGGGTGTGCGGGCAGCGGCGCGTGCCGGCCTTGAAGCTGACGGCGCGCGAGATCACCCGCCCGTCCATCTCGGGCAGCACGATCTGCATGGCGATGTCGCGCGGGCGCAGGCCCTGTTCGTCGGCCAGCCAGTCGTCGCGGTTGCTGCCGCTGACCACGACCTGCAGCACCGGCGCGTCGCCCGCCAGCGCCGCCACCGGCCCGTCGCCGGCGGCGTGCCCCAGGGCCGCGAAGGCGGTGGTGTTGAGCACCAGTTGCACCGCGTGCTGCTGGCACAGCTCGCGCAGCGTGGCCAGGCACAGCGGCTCCTTGAGCGAATACACCGCCAGCGGCAGCGGGTTCAGCCCGCGCGCGTGCAGCGCCAGCACCAGCTCGTCGAAGGCCGCCGTGTTGCCGGCCAGCAGGTGCGAGCGGTAGAACACCAGGGCCACCACTGGTGCGTCCGCATGCCAGGCGCCCTGCAGCGCGCGCAGCGGGTCGGCCTCGGCGCCGGCCCAGGCCGGCGGCACGTGCAGCGCCACCGGCGACAGCGGCCGCGGCGGCAGCGGCTCGCGCCCGTGGCCCAGGCCGTGAAAGGCCGCCGCACGCAGGAACGCCAGCGCGTTGGCGTCGCCGCCGGCGCGCAGGTACTGCCACAGCAGGCGCGCCACGGTTTGCGGCAGCGTGCTGCGCGCCAGCAGGCCCGGGTCCTCGGTCAGATCGCCCGAGAACAGCGCCAGCGCCTGCCCGTGGCGGCGCGCCAGCAGGCCGAGCTGCTCGACGCCGTAGGGCCAGGTCGATTCGCTGCCCAGGTGGTCGACGATGACCACCCGTGCGTGCCGCAACACCTGGTCGGCGTAGCGGTCGAAGGAGGCGCTCTGCCGCAGGTGCAGCAGATTGGCCAGCCGCAGCGAGGGGAACGCGGGGTCGCCCTCGGCCCCCCCGCCCGCCAGCGTAGCGCGCGCTGCGGCCAGCAGCGCCAGCGTGGTGTCGGCCGAGCTGAGCACGACGATGTCTGCCGGCGTCTGGCCGAGGTCGGTGACGATGCCCTCGTCCTCGACGAAGCCGCCGGGGCGGCTGGAAAGCAGATGCATGGCAGCAACCGCTCTCAGGCGACCGTGGCTGACGTCAACGCGGCGCGCAGTGTCGTCTCGTCCAGCGTCTGGCCGATGAACACCAGCCGTGTGCATGGGGTTTCGCCCGGCTGCCAGCGGCGGTCGAAGTGGTGCTCCAGGCGCTGGCCCACGCCCTGCACCAGCAACCGCATGGGCTTGCCCGGCAGCGCCACGAAGCCCTTCAGGCGCAGGATGTCATGCTGCGCCAGCAGCTCGCCCAGCGCCGCCAGCAACGGCTCGCGCTCCATCGGCGGCAGCTCGATCACCAGGTGCTCGAAGGCGTCGTGGTCGTGGTCCTCGTCGTGATCGTGGTGGCTGGGCCGCGCATCGATGTCGCGTTCCACCGCGCGCTCCAGCCCGAGCACCACGTCCAGCGGGAGCCGGCCGTGGTCGGCGTGCAGCAGCTTGACCTCGGACGGCACGCGGCTGCGCACCAGCGCCTCCACCTGCCGCAGCCCGTCGGCGTCGACCAGGTCGGTCTTGCTCAGCACCACCAGGTCGGCGACGCCGAGCTGGTCCTCGAACAGCTCGTGCAGCGGCGATTCGTGGTCCAGATTCTCGTCGGCGCGGCGCAGCGCGTCCACTTTCTCCGGGTACGCGGCAAACCGGTTTGCCGCCACCGCCGGCGTATCGACCACCGTGACGACCGCGTCGACGGTGAACACGCCGGCGATCTCCGGCCAGTGGAAGGCTTGCACCAGCGGCTTGGGCAGCGCCAGGCCGCTGGTCTCGATCAGCAGTGCGTCGATCTGCTCGCGCCGCTCGGCCAGCTGCTTCATGACCGGGAAGAACTCCTCCTGCACGGTGCAGCAGATGCAGCCGTTGGCCAGTTCGTAGAGCTGGCCCGCCGACTCGTCGCCGGCTTCGTCAACGCAGACGCCGCAGCCCTTGAGGATGTCGCCGTCGATGCCCAGGTCGCCGAATTCGTTGACGATCACGGCAATGCGCAGGCCGTCCGCGTGCTCCAGGATGTGGCGCATCAGCGTGGTCTTGCCGCTGCCCAGGAAGCCGGTGATGACGGTGGCGGGGATCTTGTGGGTTTGCACGGTTCAGGCTCCCTCCACAGAACAGGAACCCTGCGGCCGCGCGGAGTCCGCCACCGCGCAGTCAGAATGATTGAGGATGCGCCCGACGGCGCCCGGTTCGATGTGCATGCCCAGTCCTTTCCGCTTGGTCCATGTCAGGCCATGACACAGGCTGCAGAAAGTTGCTGGAACAGCGAGGCGGGTCGCCCGGCTCTCGCTGGCCGCCGCTTCCGCCCGAAGCCTCGTGCCGACGACGCTTCAGGCCGGTCTTCTGGCTCACCTTCAACCTTCGCCGCGCCTTCCCATGCGCTGGGGCACAGTGGCTGGATGCGGCGTCGTCAGGCTTACAGCAGCGGGGGCTGCGCCGGACTGGCCCACGCGGGGCGGCACCGGCTTCCCGTTTCGCCGGGACGGAGTTCTCACCCCACGTCCCGACACCCGAAGCAGCGCCAGTATAGGCGCTGGGCACCGCGTCCGCGGGTCGTGACTCGGCGTGCGCCTGGCGCCAGCCTTCGCTATACTGTCTCTCGCTGGCGCGCGAGCGCTGGCAACTTTGCAGGTGCCCGGGCCTTGGTCCGGGTTCAACGGGAACAGGGTGAGATGCCCTGGCTGCCCCCGCAACGGTAAGCAGATCGACCCGCTTCATGATCCCCGCCCAGGGGATCGGCCACTGGCGCCGCACGTGGCCTCCATCCAGGAGGTGCGCGACGACGCCGGGAAGGCGAAGCGGCAGGCCGCAAGGCCATCTGCAAGCCCGGATACCGGCCTGCTCGGCGCCGTGTGACGCGTGTTCGACGCGTCGCCCGGCTTGTGTAACGACCGCTTGCGGGGTGCAAGGGTGAGGGACACGATCAGGCCGCGCGTCCGGGCAGAGGCAGCACCCGGATACCAGCACAGCCCCGGGTTCATCATCCAACGTGACCAGGCGGTCCACGCGTTGGAGCTCCTGATGAATCCCCTTGATCGCCTGTCGATCCCGCTGACGTCCAGCCGGCCCGTCCGTGCACGTCCGGCCCTGTCCACGATCGCCGCCTGCGTCGCCCTGCTGGGCGCCGCCTGGCCCGCCCAGGCACAGGACGGCGCGGCACCGGCCCAGTCCAGCCCCGGCGGCAACCTGCCCGAAGTGACCGTCACCGGCACGCCGGTGGGCGGCCTCGGCCTGTCGCTGCCGAGCACCTCGGGCAGCCGCACCGGCATCGCCACGCAGGAGCTGCCGGCCAGCCTGGACAGCGTCGACAGCGAGACCTGGCAGGAGCGCGGCGACAGCAAGATGGCCGACATCGTCGGCCGAACGGTCGGCCTGACCCCGCTTAATCCCACCGGCTACAGCAGCCTGACTTTCAGCTCACGCGGCTTCACGGGTTCTACTGCGGTTGGAATTGCGGAGGATGGGGAGCGCGTCCTCGAAGTCGGAGGGACCATCCGGCATCCCGACAGCGGATGGGGTTACGAGCGCGTGGAAGTGTTGCGAGGTCTGGCTTCGATCGTCTATGGCAGCGGCACGGTGGGCGGCACCGTCAACGCCATTCGCAAGCAGCCCAGTCGACACCCGGTTCGGGAAGTCATGGTGAGCGGCGGAAACTATGACACCGCAAAGGTCGGCGTTGGCGCCGCTGGCCCCATTGGCGACCTACTGAGCTATCGGGTGGACGCATATGGCGATTACAGCGCGGGAGAGCGCTCGTTCTCACGCTCCAATAGCAGGAAACTGATGACCACCCTGCGCATCCAGCCGAACAGCCTATTCAACATCGACCTGCTGGCCGATGTCAGCGACGCGAACCCGACGCGCTACTCCGGCAGTCCCTCACTCAATGGTCGAATCGTACCAGCACTGCGCGACCAGAACTACAACGTTGCCGACGGTGTTCTCTATTTCAGAGATCAGAATTTCCGAGCACGAGCAAAATGGGTTCCCAACGATTGGGTGACCGTCAGAAACAGCCTCTACTACAACAAGATGCACCGGAGCTGGAAGAACATCGAGAATTTTAGATACAACACCGATGATGAAACCGTTCTGAGATCCAGCTTTCTGGAGATCATGTATGACGTCGAGCAGATCGGAAACCGATTTGAGACGTCATTCAAACTGGATCACCATACCCTGGTGGCCGGGCTTGACGTTTCAAGGGCGAATTCCCCACGCAAGAGTAATCCCGAAAGACCGACGAGCACGGTTTCGGCCATCAACCCCGAGCAGGGCTATTGGGGCATGTATGTGCACGGACCCATGCAGGAGCAGAACCGAACCAAACTCACCACGACCAGTCTGTACTTGGAAGATGCATGGCGCCTTTCGGATCGGTGGCTTCTGCTGAGTGGAATTCGGCATGAGAGCAACGATCTTTCTCGTCACGAATTCTCTGACGATTCGAGGTTCGGCTCCAAGCTGTCGGACATTTCCTGGCGCCTCGGCCTGAGCTACAAACTGAATGGCAATACCAACCTCTATGCTCAAGTTTCGCGCGGCCATGATCCGGTCGGAAGCATTCTGAATATGAGCCTGGCCAACAGCAGATACAAACTGACCAAGACCCGACAATTGGAGATCGGTTTGAAGCAACGATTCGGCCAAGGGATCGGAGAATGGACTGCGGCGCTCTACAGAATCGAGAAAGACGACATCATTACTCGGGATCCCAACGATCCCACCATCTCGATTCAGGGCGGTAGACAACATGCCCAGGGCCTGGAATTGACCGCCTCCGTACGTCCCACCAAGAACTGGCGTCTAGACGGAAATTACGCCTTCACAGATGCCCGGTTCGACGAACTCGTCGAGTCCGACGGTAGAAATAATCATGGCAATCGACCCGCCAACGTATCGAGACACACAGCCAATCTCTGGGCGCATTACCAGACGCACAATCGCCACGGGGTGTGGCGGGCTTCGCTGGGTACCCGGTTGGTTGGGCGACGCTATGGTGACAATGCCAATACGGTCAGCAGCGCTGGTTTCGGAGTATGGGACGCGGTGCTCAGTTGGCGACCGGCAGGAAACATCACCTTGGGCCTTTCGGTTCGAAACATCGGGAACAAACTCTATACCTATTCGGCCGTTTCCGGGAATCAGGTGCGCATTGCTGACAGACGGCGTATTGATCTAACCGCTGAATTCTTGTTCTGAATCGCCGCAGGACCGGATCACACCATGACGTGTCGCTTTTTTTTCACTGAGCGTCTCCCGAGCCACGTGCGAACTGGGCTGCTGCTGGCTGTGCTTTCCCTCGGTGCCACGACCGCCGCAGCGAACTCGGGAAAGGACGCCATAGCGGCTCACCAGGGCCAAGTGACCGCCGACGTTTGCGGAGTCCCGACAACGTATTCGCGTGCTCCTGCGAGAGCCGTGACCATGAGCATCAATGCTCTCGAGATGATGCTCGAACTCGGACTACGCGACCGGATCGCCGGCTACGGCGGCCTCGGACGTAAAAAATACCTGCCAGTCGGACTGCAGGAAGATCTCGTCGGCTTGAAAAATATTTCCGGCCACGGTACGACCGGAAACATGGAAAGCATTCTCGGTGCTCAAGCCGATTTCGTGCTGGCTGGTTACGGCACCGGATTCGGCAAGGACGGCGCCCAGCTCAGTCCGGAACGGCTCGCGGAATTTGGCATCATGAGCTATGTCATTTCCGAATCGTGCCGGAACGTCGGAAGACTCATGGAAACTTCGGTATCAATCAAGGACAATTTCAACGATTACATCCAGCTTGGGAAAATATTTGGCGTCGAAACCAGGGCAGTGCAACTCGTTGAAGCTCAGAAAGCAAGGCTGAACGCAGTTAAAAGTCAATTGACCTCAACTTCGGAACGCCCCGGTGTCTTTGTTTATGACATGATTTCCCAAGGTCCATTCACTACTGGCCGTGATTCGCTGATGACCGAGTTGATTGCACTGGGAGGCGGGATCAATATTTTTGCCGATCTTCCAGTGCGCTGGATGCACACCAACTGGGAAGACGTCATCGACCGCAATCCGGAATGGATCGTCATCGTCGCCGACGATCCCGAGCACACAGAAGAGAAGAAACGCATTTTGCTACGGGACCCAAAACTACAACATATCACTGCGATCCGTAAACAGAACTTTCTGATGATTGATTTTCCGTCCATGGTTCCGAACCCGCGCAACGTCGATGTGGTGGAAACGTTAGCCCGTGTCCTGCACCCAGGTCGTCGGGCTGCTGCTCCCGCCTCACCGTGAGTCACCTCCACGGGCTGCGACGCCTGCGCCAGCCCGGCTGGCTGGCGCTCCTGCTGGCACTGCTGGCGGCGTCGCTGACGCTGGCCATCACCCTGGGGCCGGTGCGGATCGGCGCCGGCCAGGCCTGGCACATCGCCGCGCACGAGCTGGCGCGCCAGCTCGGCGTGGCGCTTTCTCCTGGCGACTGGAGCCTGTCGCAGCAGCAGATCGTCTGGCGCGTGCGCATGCCGCGCGTGCTGCTGGCCGCGCTGGCCGGTTCCGGGCTGGCGCTGGTCGGCGTCGCCATGCAGGCCATGGTGCGCAACCCGCTGGCCGATCCCTACCTGCTGGGCGTGTCCTCGGGCGCCTCGGTCGGCGCCGTGCTGGTGCTGGCCCTGGGCGCGCTCGCGTTTGCCGGTGAGCTGGCGCTGCCGCTGGGCGCCTTCGGCGGCGCCCTCATCGCCTGCACGGCGGTCTACTTTCTGGCCATGTCGGGCGGCCGGCTGCTGGCCTCGCGCCTGATCCTGGGCGGGGTGGCGATCGCCTACTGCCTGGGCGGCCTCACCAGCCTGATCGTCATGACCTCGGGCCAGCGCGACCTGGCCAACTCGGTGCTGGTGTGGACCATGGGGAGCCTGGCCGGCGCGCGCTGGGACGACCTGGGCCTGCCGGCGCTGCTGCTGCTGGCCGGCATCGCGCTGCTGCTGGCACAGGCGCGCACGCTCAACGCCCTGCTCGCCGGCGAGGAGACCGCCGCCACGCTGGGCGTCGACACCACGCGCACGCGGCGCTGGATGTTCGTGCTGGTGTCGCTGGTCACCGGCGTGCTGGTGGCGCTGACCGGGCCGATCGGCTTCGTCGGCCTGGTGGTGCCGCACGTGGCGCGCATGCTGGTGGGCGCCGAGCACCGGCGCGTGCTGCCGGTGTCGGCCCTGGTCGGCGCCATCTTCCTGGTCTGGGTCGACGTGGTCTCGCGCGTCAGCTTCGCGCCGGCCGAACTGCCGGTGGGCGTCATCACCTCTCTGATCGGCGGACCCTTCTTCGTCTGGATGCTGTACCAGCGGCGCACGGCGCAGCGGCTGATGGCATGAACGCGCAGGGCCAGCCCGTGAGCGACCTGCAGGCCGAACGCCTGAGCTGGGACGCCGCCGCCACCCGCATCGTGCACGACGTCACGCTGCACGCGCGCCCCGGCGAGCTGGTCGGGCTGCTGGGACCCAACGGCAGCGGCAAGTCGACGCTGCTGCGCATGATCTACCGCATCCTGCGGCCCAGCCAGGGCCGAGTGCGGCTGGACGGCCACGACGTCTGGCAGCGCAGCGCGCGCGACAACGCGCGCGTCATGGCGGTGCTGGGCCAGGAGACCGACAGCACTTTTGACCTGACCGTGCGCGAGGTCGTGATGATGGGCCGCATCCCGCACCAGTCGCCGTTTGCACGCGACAGCAGCGACGACCTGCACATCGTCCACGAAGCCCTGCAGCGCGTGCGCGTGGCCGAGTTCGCAGAACGCCTGTTCAACACCCTCTCGGGCGGTGAGAAGCAGCGCGTGCTGATGGCGCGCGCCCTGGCCCAGCAGGCACGCGTGCTGGTACTGGACGAGCCCACCAACCACCTCGACGTGCGGCATCGCTTCGAACTCATGAACATCATCCGCGGCCTGGGCCTGACCACGCTGGCGGCCCTGCACGAGCTGCAGCTGGCGGCGCACTACTGCGACCGCCTCTACCTGCTCGACGGCGGCACGCTGGCCGCGCACGGCACCCCGACGGAGGTCCTGACCGCGGACAACATCCAGGCCATCTACCGCGTGCCGGCGCGTGTCGAGCTCGATCCCGCAACCGGCCGCCCCCTGATCCGCTACCTGCCCGATGAGCTGTCCTGAGGCGCCGCCTCCATCTTTACCGGCGCCGCGCAGCGCCGCCATCCTGCTGGGCCGCAGCAGCCTGAGCGCATCGTCGCGCCGCGAGCTCGAGCAGCTGCGCGACCGGCTGCGCCCGCTCATGCCAGGCGTCCACCTCGCCTGCGCCTCGGCCGACCGCGACGGCCCGGGGTTGCATGAAGCGCTGGACGATTGCCTGGCCGCCTGCCCGGACGCGGCGCAGATCCTGGTCCAGCCGCTGCTGCTGCCGACCGACCCGGCCCTGCTGCTGTGGCT
This sequence comes from uncultured Ottowia sp., assembly GCA_964424045.1. Classification (GTDB taxonomy): domain Bacteria; phylum Pseudomonadota; class Gammaproteobacteria; order Burkholderiales; family Burkholderiaceae_C; genus Ottowia. Next base: position 21,146 of record CAYRHV010000008.1, read on the forward strand.
GGAGAAAGCCGCACGCCGCTGGCATCAGGCCCAGGCCGGCGCGCCACGCGACCTGCGCATCGTGTTCGCCCCAGCCCTGGCCAGCCTGGAGGGGCTGGCCCGGCTGCTGGCCGACAACCTGGATGGCGCCCGGGCCCGGCCCGGCGTCGAGCAGACCGCGACCGGCAATTGGCAGCACGACCCCGAGACCTGGTCCCACCCGCCGCCGCAGGACCGGCACCTGCTGTTCTGCATGGGCCCGCGCTGCGTGGCCCGGGGTGCCGCCCTGCTCTGGGCCCGGCTCGTGGACCGGCTGCGCGGCCAGCCCGCGCTGAAGCAGCAGTTCATGCCGCTGCAGACCGGCTGCCAGTACCCCTGTAACCTCGGGCCCATGATGATCGTCTACCCCGAAGGCACGTGGTTCGGCCACCTGGACCCGGCGGCCGTCGACCAGATCCTCGACGCCGCGCTGGATCCACAGCGCATCGACGACCGGCACCTGATCCGGGGCCCGCAGACCACCTGCGACGCTCGCCCAGGAGGATCGCGATGACTTCTTCCGCAGACGGCATTCCAGCCACGCCTTTCGACGAACCCGAGCGCGCCGCCGTTTACCGCGCGATCCACGAACGCCGGGACATGCGCCACTTCGCCGGCGGCGAAGTCGACGAGCAGGTCCTGGCCCGGCTGCTGCGCGCCGCCCACCATGCGCCGAGCGTCGGCTTCATGCAGCCGTGGCGCTTCCTGCGCATCCGCCGCCCTGATCTGCGCCGCGGCATCCACCAGCTGGTGGAAGAGGAGCGCATCCGCACGGCCCAGGCCCTGGGCGTGCGCGAACCCGAGTTCATGCGCCTGAAGGTCGAGGGCATCCTGCAGGCTGCCGAGATCCTGGTCGTCGCCCTGCCGCCGGGTCGGGAAAAGCACGTGTTCGGCCGCCGTACCCTGCCCGAAATGGACCTTGCCAGCGCCGCCTGCGCGATCCAGAACCTGTGGCTGGCCGCGCGGGCCGAAGGGCTGGGCATGGGCTGGGTGTCGATCTTCGACCCGCAGCACCTCGCTGACCTCCTCGGGATGCCACCCGGCGCACGACCCATCGCCGTGCTCTGCCTGGGCCCGGTCGATCGGTACTACGCCAGGCCCATGCTGGAGCAGGAAGACTGGGCCCGGCGCGCCCCGCTGGAAGAAATGATCATGGTCGACACCTGGATGGAGCCGCGGTGACCGTCTCGGCCGACACGACGCCGCCTCCGCGGACGGCGATTCGACTCCCCAGGCGCTTCACGTGGAATCCGGGAAGCACCGTTGCCATGTCGCGCGAGTCGGGCGCCCGGCGCCCGCGTTTCAGTATGATCTCCCATCCCGTCCAGGCCCTGGCGCGCCCGTTGCCCGATGGCGGGCCTGCAGCATCCGCAACCAGGCGGCATGCAGCCGCCGATCGCAGACGCGCCTCGCACGCCTGATCCGACACCCCGCCGCCAAGGATCCGCCCGATGTTTCGAACCCTGCTCAAATCGAAGATCCACCGCGCCACGGTGACCGATTGCGAACTGCATTACGAAGGTTCCTGCGCCATCGATGAAGACCTCCTCGATGCCGCCGGGCTCGCCGACAACGAACAGATCCACGTCTGGAACGTCAACAACGGCGAGCGCTTCATCACCTATGCGATCCGCGCACAGCGGGGTTCCGGGATCATCTCCGTCAACGGCTCGGCAGCACGCCGCGCCTGCCTGGGCGACCTGCTGATCATCGCCGCCTTCGGCCTGGTTGCCGAGGCGCACGTCGCCAGCCACAAGCCCCGGCTGGTGTTCGTCGACCCGGCCAATCGCATCAAGGCCGTGCACGCGCAGATCCCGGTGCAGACCCCCCAGGCCGAAGCACTGCGGGCCTGAACTGCCATGTCGCACGCTGACCTGGCCGCACCTTATGGCGCGACACCGCCCGAAGCTGCACCCCCGCCGCGCAAGGCGCTCACCCTGTCGCAGCTGGCTCAGATGCATGAACGCGGTGAAAAGATCGCGATGCTCACCGCCTACGACGCCACCTACGCTGCCGTTGCCGATGCCGCCGGCGTCGACTGCCTGCTGGTCGGCGACTCCCTGGGCATGGTCTGCCAGGGGCTGGACACCACGGCCGGCGTGTCGATGGACGAGATGTGCTATCACGTCAGGAGCGTTGCGCGCGGCCTGCGGCGAGTCCAGGGCCGGTCCTGGCTGATCGCCGACATGCCTTTCGGCAGCTACCAGGAAGCGCCCGAACAGGCGCTGCGCAGCGCCGTCGCGCTGATGCAGGCCGGCGCCCAGATGGTGAAACTCGAGGGCGGCGGCTGGACCGTCGACGTGGTTCGCTTCATCGTCGAGCGCGGCGTGCCGGTGTGCGCGCACCTGGGACTCACGCCGCAGACGGTGCATGCGCTGGGCGGCTACAAGGTCCAGGGCCGGGATGATCCATCCGCGGCGCGCCTGTTTGAAAACGCGCGCGCATTGCAGGACGCCGGCGCAGCGCTGCTCGTGCTCGAGATGGTGCCGGCGGCGCTCTCCGCCCGGATCACCGACGACCTCGCCCACTGCGCCACGATCGGCATCGGCGCCGGCCGGGGCACCGCCGGCCAGGTGCTGGTCATGCACGACATGCTGGGCGTCACCCTGGGCCGGCCACCCAGATTCGTGCGCAATTTCATGGCGGATGCATCGGGCATCGAACAGGCCCTGGGGGCTTACGTGGCCGCCGTCAAGGACGGCAGCTTTCCGGACGACCGCCTCCACGCCTGGGCGTAGCGGCGCCGGTTTCGGGGCGCTTGCAAGCGGCGAGGCCCGGTTTGATCCGAAACGCTAAACCATCCGGTCGGCCCACAGCCGCACATCAGGAAAACCACGCGCCGCGATGCCGCGGCACAGCCCGGCCCACTCGCAGCCGGCGCAGGCGTCGCGAAACCGGCCGCCCGCATAGGCGGCGCGCAGGCGCGCCAGCAGCGCCGCGTCGAGTTCCAGGACGGTGCCGGCATCGAGCGGACCGCCCAGCCACGGCGGCAGCGCGCGCGCCGCGCGGGCGTCGCGTGCCAGCGCGCTCCGGCCCGTGCAATGCGCCGCCTCGCTGCCGCACAGCGGCGCGCACACCGCGTCCGGCCCAGCCACCAGCACAATGGCCGCACCCTTCGCCACGCGGCGCGCGACGTGATCGAAGTTGCGCACGAACGCCGCGCTGTAGCCCTTGCCGGCATAGGTCAGCAGGCACAGCAGATGGTGGGCGCGCAAGGCGACCTTCATGCGCGCCTTGCCTCATCAGCGCGTTGAACGCGAACGCGCCGCATGCCACAGCGCCAGCGTGGCCGCGCCCATGGCCGATTTGAGGACATCGCCGAGCAGGAAGGGCTGCACGCCCAGTTTCCAGGCTTTGGCCGATCCGACCAGCGCGGCCAGCCAGGTGCTGCCCAGCAGCAGGATCAGGGCCGCGCCCAGCAGCATGGCGCCAAACGCGCGCAGCGGGCGCGCGCCATCCCAGCCGCGCTCGGCCAACCAGCCCATCAGGGTCGCGGCCGGCGCGAAGGCCAGCAGATAGCCCGCCGTGGGGCCGAAGAAGTGCGCCAGCCCACCCGCGCCGCCCGCCAGCACCGGCAGGCCCGCCGCGCCCTGCAGCAGCCACGCCAGCACTGTGAGGCCGCCCAGGCGCCAGCCATACAGTGCGCCGACCATCAGCACCGCGAGGGTCTGCATCGACACCGGCACCGGTTGCAGCGGAATGCTGACGTAGGACGATGCCGACAGCACGGCCGTGCCCAACAGCACCAGGGCCAATTGGCGCGGCCAGTCCGCGTTGCGGGAGGCCGGCTCGCCGAGCGCGGCGGAAAAATCTTGCGACATGGAACCTCCGTGAAAACATGCGACCGCCGGGCGGCACTGGCGCCATCCCGGACAGGAGGCGAGTATCGAAGCAGCAAGGTCTTGTTGTCAACTTTTAATTGTTTATATAGTTGACGATCAGCAGCATCAGGCCGGCTTGCACGGCGCCCCGCACCCCGCTCGCGCGTCCAGTGGATTCGCCACGGCATGCGGCGCCCGCGGCCAAGGCACACTCGGGGCATGAAACACGGTGTGCAGCCGAGCGAACTGATGCGCGAACTGGCCGGCGGCGAGGCGGTTTCCGGCGCCATGCTGGCGGCGCGCCTGGGCGTGACGCGCGCGGCGATCTGGAAGCAGATGGCGGCGCTGCGCGCGCTGGGCCTGCCAATCGAGGGACGCAGCGGCGGCGGCTATCGCCTGCCCTGGCCGACGCAACTGCTGGATGCCGGGCGCATCGAGGCCGCATTGACGGACGCAGCAGCGGCTCCCGTGCAGGTGCACTGGACGCTGGATTCGACCCAGGACGAGCTGGCGCGCCATCTGCGCGACGCCGCGGATCTCACGGTCGTGCTGGCCGAACACCAGCAGGCGGGGCGCGGGCGGCGCGGCCGCGGGTGGCATTCGCCGCCGGGATCGGGTATTTGCCTGTCGTGCCTGAAGCGCTTCGCGGCGGGGCCGGCGGCGTTGTCGGGCCTGTCCATCGCCGTGGGCGTCTGCGTGGTACGGGCGCTGGTCGAGGCCGGCGTCCCGGAGCCAATGCTCAAATGGCCCAACGACGTGGTCACGACGCAAGGCAAGCTGGCCGGCATCCTGATCGAAGTCGGCGGCGAATCCGAAGGCCCCTGCGTGGCGCGTGTCGGCGTGGGGCTGAACCTGCGTCCCGTCGCGACCATGCACGCCGAACCGAACCTGCCGGCGGTCGATCTGGCCACGCTCTGCGGCGGCACGCGGCCCGACCGCAACCAGCTGGCAGCCGGGCTGATTCGCCACCTGCGAGCTGGCCTGCAGCGCTTCGAACAGCATGGGCTGGAACCCTTTGCCGTCGACTTCGCGCGGCTCGACGCACTGGCCGGCCAGCCACTGCAGGTGCGCGGGCCACAGGGCGTGACGGTCGGCATCGGCCGCGGCATCGACACCCGCGGCGCCCTGTGCGTGGAAACGGACGGCCGCATCAGCGCCGTCTGCAGCGGCGAGGTTTCGGTGCGCGCATGGACCCACGCCGGACCAACATGGGGACGCAGCCAGCGCTGACACGAATGCCCTCCCCCGTTCGCGTCGCAAAGTCTTAAAATGATCCTGTCTGCGGTGCACGCCGGGCCTATATTTCCTCGAACCAA
>CAYRHV010000009.1:0-26178 GCA_964424045.1 uncultured Ottowia sp.
TGCCCAGTGCGCTGCGGCGCGGCGCACTGCAGGTGATCTCGCTCGGCTACGCCATTCCCGGCGCCGTGGTGGTGGTCGGGGTGTTGCTGCCGGTGGGCTGGCTGCAGCAGCGCTGGCCCGAGTCGGGCGCCGGCGGCTGGGTCACGGCCACCGTGCTCGGCCTGCTGTGGGCCTACCTGGTGCGCTTCGTCTCGGTGGCGCTGCAGTCGATGCAGGCCGGCTATGCGCGCCTGCCGCGCAGCCTGGACGAATCGGCCAGCCTGCTGGGCGCCGGTGGGCTGGAGCTGGCGGCGCGGGTGCACTGGCCGCTGCTGCGCCGGGCCGGCTTCGCCGCCGGCTTGCTGGTGTTCGTCGACGTCATGAAGGAGCTGCCGGCGACCGTGGTGCTGCGCCCCTTCAACACCGACACCCTGGCCGTGGTGGCCGACCAGCTGGCGCGCGACGAGCGCCTGGGCGAGGCCGCGCTGCCGGCGCTGGCGCTGGTGCTGGTGGGCCTGGTGCCGGTGATCCTGCTCAGCCGCACCTTGCGGGCCAGGCCGCGCCCCTGATTCCCGGCCCGGATCGGGCGCATTGATCGATCGTCGATAATCACCGGCCATGCCGAGTGTCGCCCTTCGACGCTACCTGCCCAGTCCGTTGCTGAGAACGAGTGCCGGGATCCACCTTGCCGCCGGGACTGCAACACTGCTGGCGCCCCAGGCCTGGACGTGGGCGCTCGGTGCCGTGGCGGTGAACCAGGCCCTGATCGTGGCCGGTGGCTTGCTGCCGCGCAGCCAGCTGCTGGGCCCGAACCTGACGCGGCTGCCGCCGTCGGCGCGGGCGCGGGGCGAGGTCGCGCTGACGTTCGACGACGGCCCGGATCCGGAGCTGACGCCCTGGGTGCTCGACCGGCTGGATGCTGCCGGCATGCGAGCGAGCTTCTTCTGCGTTGGCGAGCGGGCGCGCCGGCACGCCGCGCTGGTGCGCGAGATCGGGCGGCGCGGCCACACGGTGGAAAACCACACCCAGGGCCACCCGCATGCCTTTGCAACCTATGGTCCTCGGCGCATGGCGCTCGAGATCGAGCGCGCCCAGGCGACGCTGTCCGACATCACGGGCCGGTGCCCGCGCTATTTTCGTGCCGTCGCGGGTCTGCGCAATCCGTTCCTGCAGCCGATCCTGGAACGCCTGGGCCTGCGCCTGGCCAGCTGGACCCGACGCCCGTACGACACGCGGGTCACGGATCCGGCCGTGGTGCTGCGGCGCCTGACGTGCCAGCTCTCGGCCGGCGACATCCTGCTGCTGCACGATGGCCGTTCGGCGCGCGATGCCCGGGGCCGCACGGTCCTGTCTCAAATGCTGCAGCCGCTGCTGGATGCGCTGCGGGCACGCAACCTGCGCAGCGTCCACCTGCAGGCGGCGCTGGAGCCGTCGGCATGAGCACGCCGGGCCGCTCCCAGGTGCCGGCGCTGTCGATTCGCGACATGCCGCCCGCCGCTCCGGGCCAGCCGGCCCTGTGGCGCGCGCTGGTTGCTGCCGCCAGTGCCCGCTACCAGGCCGGCAGCCGCTTTGCCTACCACTTCGCGCGCGGTAAGCTGGGCCTGGACCCTTTGTTCATCGACCTGCTGCGGCTTGGCGTGCTGCCGGCCCGTGGCCACTTCCTGGACCTGGGCTGCGGGCAGGCGGTGCTGGCGGCCTGGCTGCTGGCGGCGCGCCAGCGCCACGCAGACGGCCGCTGGCCTGCCGACTGGCCGGCGCCGCCGCAGCTGCTCAGCCTGCGCGGACTGGAGCTGATGCCGCGCGACGTGGCGCGCGCCCGGCAGGCCCTGGCGGACGAGCCGCGGGTGCGCATCGAGCAGTCCGACATCACGCGCGCCGCGTTCCAGCCGGCCGACGTGGTGACGATTCTCGACGTGCTGCACTACCTCGATCCCGCGACCCAGGACGAGCTGCTGCGGCGCGTGCGCGCGGCGCTGCGGCCCGGTGGCGTGCTGGTGATCCGGGTCGGCGACGCCGCGGCCGGCACGCGCTTTGGCCTGAGCCTGTGGGTCGACCGCCTGGTGACCCTGGCGCGCGGCCACGGCTGGTCGCCGCTATACTGCCGGCCGGCGCTCGACTGGGCGCAGGCCCTGCAGGCGCTGGGCCTGCAGGTGCAGCTGCTGCGCACCGTCGGCGGCCCGCCTTTCGCCAACACCATGCTGATCGCGCGGGCGCCGCCAGACGCCGCCGCGCCGCCCCACGAACCATGACGCTGGCGCTCACCGCCTTCACCGCCACCAGCGCGCTGGGCGTCGGCTGCGCGCCGCTGCTGGCCGCCTTGCGCGCCGGGCGCAGCGGCCTGCAGTCGTGCCGCTTCGAGACCGCGGAGCTAGCGACCTGGATCGGCCAGGTGTCCGGGCTGGACGAGGTGGCGCTGCCGGCGCGCTGGACCGAGTACGACTGCCGCAACAACCGGCTGGCGCTGCTGGGCCTGGAGGCCGACGGCATGCTGGAGGCGGTGCGCGCCGCCGTCGCGCGCCATGGCGCGGACCGGGTGGCCCTGGTGCTGGGCACCAGTACCTCGGGCATCCTGTCGGCCGAGCTGGCGTACCGGCAGCGCGACGCCGAGGGCGCGCTGCCGGCCTGGTTCCACTACCGCACCACGCACAACACGGCCTCGGTGGTGGCCTTCGTGCGCGAGCTGCTCGGCCTGCGCGGGCCGGCCTTTGCCATTTCCACCGCATGCTCGTCCTCGGCCAAGGCCTTTGCCGCGGCCGACCGGCTGATCGCCGCCGGGCTGGCCGACGCGGCGCTGGTGGGCGGCGTCGATTCGCTGTGCCTGACGACGCTGTACGGCTTTGCCTCGCTCGAGCTGACCTCGCCCGAGCCCTGCCGTCCGGCGGATCGCGACCGCCGCGGCCTGTCGATCGGCGAGGCCGCGGCCTATGCGCTGCTGGAGCCGGTCGCGGAAGCCGACAGCGCCGACGTGCTGCTGACCGGCTGGGGCGAATCCAGCGACGCCCACCACATGTCGGCGCCGCACCCCGAGGGGCGCGGCGCCCGCGCCGCCATGCGCGAGGCCCTGGACCGGGCCGGACTGGGCGGCGCGCAGATCGACTACGTCAACCTGCATGGCACGGCCACGCCGTCGAACGACCTGGTCGAGTGCAGCGCCGTCGCCGGCGTGCTGGGTCCGGCGGTCGCCAGCAGCTCCACCAAGGGCCTGACCGGGCATGCGCTGGGCGCTGCCGGCGCGCTGGAGGCGGTGGTCTGCGCGCTGGCGCTGCGGCATGGCGTGCTGCCGCCGAGCGTCGGCACGCGTGTGGTCGATCCGCAGATCACGCTGCCGGTGCTGTTGCAGCCGCGCGCCGCGGCGCCGCGCCACGTGCTGTCCAATTCGTTCGGCTTCGGCGGCAGCAACGCCAGCCTGGTTCTGTCGCGGGCGACGGCATGACGGGGCCGGCAGCGATCGAGGCCTGGATCGACGGCGTCGGGCTGCTGGGCCCGGGCCTGGCCGACTGGGCCCAGGGCGCGGCGCTGTTGCGCGGCGCGCAGGTCCATGCGCCGGCACCGACGCAACTGCCGGTGCCGACGCTCCTGCCGCCGGCCGAGCGGCGCCGCGCCAGCCGGGTGGTGAAGGCGGCCCTGGCCGTCGGCCTGCAGGCCTGCGAGATGGCGGGCGTCGATCCGGCGACGCTGCCGAACGTGTTCGCCAGCTCGGGTGGCGACGGCCACAACTGCCACGCCCTGTGCGAACTGCTGGCGACCCCGGAGCGGCACATCTCGCCCACGCGCTTTCACAATTCGGTCCACAACGCCGCTTCGGGTTATTGGTCGATCGCCACCGGCGCCACCGCAGCGGCCCAGGTCGTGGCCGCTTATGACGCCAGTCTTGCCGCCGGGCTGCTGGAGGCCATGACGCAGCTGGCCGTGACGGGCGAAGCGGTGCTGCTGGTTGCCGCCGACAGCGAATACCCGCCTCCGCTGCACGCCAAGCGCCCGATCCAGGATGCCAGCGGGCTGGCCCTGGTGCTGGCCCCGGCGCGCGGCGATCGGTCGATCGGCGTCCTGCGCCTGCCACGCCGCGGCACGCTGCTGGACGCCGCGCCGCCGGGCCCCCCCGCGGCCGGCTGGGTCGAGGCCATGGCTTCGATGCCGCCGCTGCGCGGCCTGCCGCTGCTGGCCGCGCTGCTGGGCCCCGGCGCGCGCACCGTGGCCTTGCCCTGGCTGCCGCCGCAGCTGCTGCAGCTGGAGGTCGAGCCGGCATGACGGCAGCGTCGGGGCTTGACTTCTGGTCCCGGGTCGCCGGCCGGGGGCCGGACTGGATCGCCCGGCGCGTGCCGCATGCGGGGCGCATGTGCCTGCTCGGAACGGTCCTGGAGGCCGGCCCCGAGACCTTGCGCTGCAGCGCCGACAGCCACCATGCCCCGGATCATCCGATGCGCGTCGACGGCGTGCTGGGCACGGCCTGCGGGGTCGAATATGCGGCCCAGGCGATGGCGCTGCACGGCGCGCTGCTGGCCGAGGCTGAGGGCCGCCCGCGGCCGAGCCGCGGCATGCTGCTGAGCGTGCGCGAGCTGGCCCTGCATGCGCCGCGGCTGGACCAGGCGGCCGGGCCGCTGGAGATCGCCGTCCACGGCGCCGCCGACAACGTTGATCACTGTCTCTACCGCTTCGAGCTGCACGGCGGCGGCACGCCGCTGCTGTCCGGCCGGGCAGTGGTGATGCTGCGGGGGCCGGGCGCGTGAGCGGCGTCGCCGAACCGCGCCGGCGCGCGCTGGTGACCGGCGCCAGCGGTGGCCTGGGCCAGGCCATCGCCCAGGCGCTCGCCGTGCAGGGCCTGGAGGTCCTGCTGCACGCGAATCGCCGCATCGAGGCGGTGCGGGACCTGGCGGACCAGCTGCGGTCGGCGGGCGGGCGCGCGCAGGCCCTGGCTTTCGACGTCACCGACCGCGGGCAGTGCGCGGACGCGCTCGAGCGCCAGCTCCAGTACGGGCCGATCCAGGTCGTGGTGCACAACGCCGGCGCGCACGACGACGGCGCCTTTGCCGGCATGCGGCCCGAGCAGTGGGACCGCGTGATCGACGTCAACCTGAACGGTTTCTTCAACGTCGTGCAGCCGCTGACGCTGCCGATGCTGCGCACCCGCTGGGGCCGCGTCATTGCCATCAGCTCGGTGGCGGCGCAGGCCGGCAATCGGGGGCAGGTCAACTACGCCGCCGCCAAGGCCGCGCTGCACGGCGCGGTCCGGGCGCTGGCGCTGGAGTGTGCCAGCCGCGGCGTGACGGTGAACGCGGTGGCGCCCGGCATCATCGCCACCGAGATGAGCGCCGCCGCCTTCGATGCCGCCGCCATCAAGCGTCTGGTGCCGATGCAGCGCGCCGGCGAGCCGCGCGAGGTGGCCGAGCTGGTGGCCTTCCTGGCCAGTGACAACGCGGCCTACATCAGCGGCCAGGTCATCGCCATCAACGGCGCCCTTTATTCGACCTGAGGGAGTCCACAGCAGTGCAGGAAATCGCCGTGCACAAGGCCGAGGCCTTGCTGTTTTTCACCTTGCTGCAGCTCAGCGTCATCGTGCTGGCGGCGCGGCTGGGCAGCGCGGCGGCGTTGCGCCTGGGGCAGGCGACGGCGGTCGGCGAGATCATCGTCGGCATCCTGCTCGGGCCCTCGCTGCTGGGCTGGATTGCGCCCGGGCTGTTCGACTACGTCTTTCGCTCGGGATCGGGCGAGCCGATGCAGGTGCTGTCGCAGATCGGCCTGATCTTCCTGATGTTCCAGATCGGGCTCGAGTTCGACTTCGGGCACCTGGTCGAGCGCCGCAGCCGGCGCACGGTGCTGCTGGTGGCGACCGCCAGCATGGTGGCGCCGTTCACGCTCGGCCTGCTGTTCGGCTGGGTCAGTGCGCCGGTGCTGTCGCCCGGCGCCGAACCGCTGACCTCGGCACTGTTCGTGGCCACCGCCTTTTCCATCACCGCGCTGCCGATCCTGGGCCGGATCCTGATCGAACTCGACCTGACGCGGCACCCGCTGGGGGTGATCGCCGTCAGCGCCGCCGCCATCAACGACGTCGTCGGCTGGCTTCTGCTGGCGCTGGTGAGCGCGCTGGCGATCGCCCGCTTTCAGCTCCAGCTGTTCGCGCTCAACATTACCCTGGTGCTGCTGTTCGTGGCCTGCTGCTGGTGGCTGGTGCGGCCGCTGCTCAAGCGCGTGGTGCATGCCTATCAGTTGCGCAATGCCCACGACGAGCTGCCCGGCAACCTGCTGGGAATCCTGGTTGCCGCCATCTTCGTTGCCGCGATGGCGACCTACCAGCTCGGCATCTTCGCGATCTTCGGCGGCTTCATGCTCGGCGTGCTGCTGCACGACGAACGCCGGCTGGTGTGGGCCTGGGATCGGCGCATGGGCCAGTTCGTCACGGTCTTCTTCGTGCCGATCTTCTTCACCTACACCGGCCTGCGCACCGACATCGCCGGGCTGGACACGCCGGCGCTCTGGGGCTGGTGCCTGCTGACGACGGCGGTGGCCACCATCGCCAAGTTCGGCGCCAGCTACGTCGCGGCCCGCCTGGCCGGCCAGGGCCGGCCCGAGTCGACCGTGCTCGGCATCCTCATGAACACCCGGGCGCTGATGGAGTTGATCGTCATCAACGTCGGTTTCGACCTCGGGGTGATCTCGCAGCACATGTTCACCATGCTGGTGATCATGGCCATCACCAGCACCGTGATCACGACCCCGCTGGTGCGGCTCTGCCTGCCACGCTGCGGCGTGGCGGGCCACGCGGCGGCGCGCGCGCCGGCGCCCGGCGGCCGCCCCGTGGCCAGCCGCCCCGGTGTTCAGTAGGCGCGCGGGCCGGGCCGGACGCGCCGCCACAGCAGCAGCGGCAGGCGCAGCAGGAAACCGAGGAACAGCCGGCTGTGCATCCAGGTCAACAGCGCGTTGTCGCGCAGGTAGCGGAAGTGCGAGACGCCGCCCTCGGCGGCCTCGAAGTAGCGCACCGGGGCAGGCCGGTTGACCGCCGGCACGCCGGCCCAGGCCAGCCGCACCACGGCCTCCGGGTCGAAGTCGAAGCGGCGCATGAACCGCTGGCGCCGCATGATGCGCGCCAGCGGCTCGATCGGATAGACGCGAAAGCCGTAGAGCGAGTCGCCGATGCCGGCGCCCGGGGTTTCCAGCCTGGCCCAGCCGTTGGAGATCCGGCGTCCCAGCACCCGGATGCGCGGGGCCTCGGGGCCGAACACCGGCACTCCCAGCACCATCGCCGACGGCGCGTCCATCGACGCGCGCATGAACTCGGCGATCAGCGCGGCCGGATGCTGGCCGTCCGAGTCCATGGTCAGCGCGTGGGTGTAGCCGGCGATCCGGGCCTGCTCGATGCCGGCCAGCACGGCGGCCCCCTTGCCGCGGTTTTCCGGCAGCACGATGACGTTCAGTCCGGGGTCGGCGGCGGCCTGTTGCAGCAGCCAGTCGGCGCTGCCGTCGGTGCTGCCGTCGACCACTACCCAGACCGGCGCCCAGTGCGCGCGCGCCGCCCGCACCGTTTCGCGCACCCGCGGTCCCGGGTTGTAGCTCGGAATCAGGACCAGGTGGCTGCGTGAGGCGACGGGCTCCGGCATGGCACGGACGACGTCAGCGCTCGGTCACGCCGCCGTCGTGCAGGGCGCCGTCCACCGGCATGCGGTTGGCGTCGGCGGCCAGGCTGCGGCGGAAGTAGTGCTCGATCTGCTTGCCGAAAGCGTGCGGCTCGGCCACCTGCTGCAGGCGCTCACCGGCGCGGATGCGACAGCGCAGCGGCAGCCGCGGCGGGCGCCACAGCGGCCACTGCTTGCCCAGGTAGGGCGAGCTCATCTCGATCAGCAGTGTCTGCACCGGCACGCCGGCGCGCGCCGCGATCACCCCGGCCGTGTTGCTGCAGCGGCCCACCGGGGCTTCCGGCGTGCGCGTGGCCTCGGGGAACAGGATCAGGCAGGCGCCCTGTTCCAGCTCGGCGATGGCGTGCCGGATCATGGCCAGCGGCGCGTCGTTGGTGATGTAGCCGGCCATGCGGGCGCCGAACCCCATCAGCAGGTTGTGCAGCACGTCGGCCTTCATGATGCAGACCGCGTTCGGCAGGAAGGCGGTCAGGATCACCGCGTCGAGCAGCGAGGGGTGGTTGGCCACCAGCACCAGCGGCTGGCTGCCGCGCTCGCGCGCCAGCCACTCGAGGTCCTGCAGCTCGAAGCGGCAGCCGCACAGGGTCTGCAGCAGGAACACGTAGAGCCTGAAGCCGTACCGAATGCCCAGCCGCCCGACCCGGCGCGTGGTCCGGCGCGGCAGCAGCAGCGTGAGCACCAGTGCCACCAGTGTCCAGCCCAGGCAGATCATCGCCAGCAGCCCCAGGCCGAGCACCATGGCCACGGGTTCGTACAGGCGCCAGAGTGGGTTCGATGCGCGATGCATGCAGGGCCCCCGATTCGGATTCAGGACAGCCCGCGCAGCTCGGCGACCGGCGCGATATTGGCCTTGCGGCGACGCCAGGCGCGCGCCGTGCGCGGCAGCTGTCTGAGCGAGGAGAGGTAGTAGATCAGCTTGAACAGGCGCAGTGAGGGCCAGATCGGCGTGTTGCCGTAAATGTCGCCGGCCAGCATCGAGATCAGCGCGTCCTTGACCCGGAAGAAGTTGCGCGGCTGCATGAACAGGTCGCGCATCACGGGGTTGGTCATGCGGTAGATGAACCAGCTGAATTCGCGCGGACCGAGCTTGAGGCGGCGATCCAGCGTGCGCAGGGCCGTCGCCTGGCGGTCCGGGTGGCGCAGCCAGATGTCGATCGCGTCGGCGGCGTCGAAGCCGCCCTGCATGGCCATCATCACGCCCGAGGAAAACACCGGGTCGAGGAAGCAGAAGGCGTCGCCGATCAGCGCGTAGTTGCGCCCGTGGTTGCGTTCGCTGCTGTAGGTGTAGTTGCCGGCGGCCTCGGCGTCCTTGGTCGGCACGGCGTTGCGCAGCCGTCGCGCCAGCTCCGGCACCAGTTCGACGCCGTCTTGCAGGAACTGGTCCAGGCTGCGCTCGCCACGCGTCTTCATGAAGTAGGGCCAGGTCACCATGCCGATGCTGGTCACGCCGTCGAGCAGCGGGATGAACCAGAACCAGCCGTGCTCGAACCAGTAGATCGTGATGTTGCCCTCGGCCAGGCCGGGGTTGCGCTCCACGCCGCGGTAATGACCAAACACGGCCACGCTGTTGTGGCGCGGATTGCGGTGCTTGATCTTCATGCGCGAGGCCAGGAAGGTGTCGCGGCCCGAGGCGTCGACGACGAAGCGCGGGCGGCACTGGAAGTGGCTGCCGTCGGCCATCCGGGCGGTGGCCTGCGCGCGTTCGGGCGTGGCCTCCAGATCGACGTCGGTGACGCGGCATTCGCGCAGCACGCGCACGCCGCGGCGAGCGGCATGCTCGAGCAGCAGCTGATCGAACTCCGAGCGCCGCACCTGATAGGCGTGGGGGATGTCCTTGTTCCAGCCCTCGCTGAACTGGAAGGCCTGACGCTGGTCGTGCCAGGGCGATTCGAACTCGGCGGCCCGCTTGACGATGCCGATGCGCCGCACGGCCTCGGCCACCCCCAGTTCCTCGAACAGTCGCAGGTTGGCCGGCAGCAGCGATTCGCCGATGTGAAAGCGCGGGTGCGCGTCCTTGTCCAGCAGCAGCACGTCGTGGCCCTGGCCGGCCAGCCGGGTGGCCACGGTGCTGCCGGCGGGGCCGCCACCGATCACCAGGACATCGCAAGGGGTGGGGCTGAAACTGGAAGCCGTATCCATCGACTGGGCAGCGGCGGACTCTCGCATGAACCTCCCGGATCAGTTGCTTGTGATTTGATCGATCGAGAATCGATTGTAGGATCCTGGCGCGGACCGGCTTCCAAATATTGTTACGATCGGGACGGTCGCCACCGATCTGGCCGGAGGACCGGATCTGCCCGGGCCGCCACGCGCGTACCGGGGCCTGGCGTATCGTGTTTCGTTGTCCCTGTCTCGCCGATTGTCGATGCCGTCGAGCCCTCAGCCATCCGCCGGCACGCCCGGCTTCAGCGCCTGCTATTCCAGCCTGGGCCCCCGGCCGGCACTGGCCCGGCCGGATACCCTGGCCGTGTTCGACTTCTCGTTCACTGACGACCGGATCGACGATCCGCGGCTGCTGCGCCTGCACCTGCGGCCCTTGCAGCCGGGCCCGGTGTGCGAAGTCTGGCGGGTCGACGGGCTGGTGCGATCGGGACGCGAGCCCGGCCTGCAGTGGAGCGAGGGCGGCGGCTGGCTGTTCGCGGCGGTCGAGGTCCGGGACGACGGCCGCGACGCGGCCGCCTGCGCCCGCCAGGCCTACGGCGCGCTGACCGCCTTCCTGCAGCGGCGCCCGGGCTGGCACGTGCTGCGGCTGTGGAACTATCTCGACGCCATCAACCAGGGCGCCGGAGACGACGAGCGCTACCGTCAGTTCTGTGCCGGACGGATGCAGGGCATGACGTCCTATTTCGACGGCGGCTTCCCGGCCGGCACCGGAATCGGCCACGCCACGCCGGCAGGCTGGATGCAGGTTTACTGCCTGGCCAGCCGCGAGGCCGGCTTGCCGGTCGAGAACCCGCGCCAGCTCAGCGCCTGGCATTATCCGCGCCAGTACGGTCCGGTGGCGCCAAGTTTCGCCCGCGCCATGCGGCTGCCCGCGCCTGCGGCCCTGGCGATCTCCGGAACCGCCTCGATCCGGGGCCATGCGTCGCTGCACGCTGGCGATCTGGAGGCGCAGTTCGAGGAGACGCGCACCAATCTGGAGGCGCTGCTGGGGGCGGTCGACATGCCCCGGGCGCTCGACGAGCGCGCCTTGCTGAAGGTTTATCTGCGCCATGCCGAGGACCTGCCGCAGTTGCAGGCGCTGCTCGACCGACACCTGCCACAGGCGCCGCGGCTGCTGTTGCAGGCGGACATCTGCCGACGCGAATTGCTGCTCGAGATCGACGGCTGGTATTTCCCCGGGCCTCCGCCGGGGCCGGGTCCGGCCGCCACGGTCGCCAGCAGCCCGGCGACGCCCGACGCCACGCTGCGGACGCCATGCCGATCGGTCTGAACCCGGGCGACAGCCGGCCGGCTGCCGATGCGGGCGCGAGCTCCGGACCCGACGCCGCGCGTGCCGGAACGCGGCCACCGGCGGCCGGGGAGGCGCGTGGCGTCCGCCAGATCTATCGACACGCGGCGGATGACTACGATGGCGTCGCCGACCTGATGTCGCTTGGAACCGGGCGCTGGTACCGGCGCCAGGCCCTGCGCCGCGCCGGCCTGGCCCCCGGCATGCGGGTGGCGGACGTCGGCTTCGGCACCGGGCAGGTGGCCGAGCAGGCGATCCGGATCATCGGCGATCCCGGGCTGCTGATCGGCATTGATCCCAGCCCCGGCATGATGCGGGCCAGTCCGCTGGCCGGTTCGGTGATGCTGGTCGGCGCCGTGGCCGAGTCGATCCCGCTGCCCGACGCCTGCGTCGATTTCGTCAGCATGGGGTATGCATTGCGCCACGTTGGCGACCTGGGCATGGCGTTTCGCGAATTCCACCGGATCCTGAAACCCGGCGGCCGGATCTGCGCCCTGGAGATCACCCGGCCCGAGAGCCGGCTCGGCGCCGCCGCGCTGCGTGGCTACATGCGAACCTGGGTGCCGTTGCTGGCCCGGCTCACCGGCTCCGCGCGCGCGGGAACCGACATTTGGCGCGTCTGGCGCTACTACTGGGACAGTGTCGATGCCTGCGTGCGGCCCGCCGACATCCTGGACCTGCTGCGTACGGCCGGTTTCAATGAATTGCACCGCGAGGTCGAACTTGGCTGCCTGTCGGAGTACCATGGCCGCAAATGCGAATGAAGATCTGTCCGTCGCCGGCGCCCCGCAACACGGCGCCAGGTCCGTCCCGATGCCAGGAACGCCCGAGCTGAAGCCGGTGCGCGCCCCGCTGGCGCCGCTCACCGCCTACTTCGACACCGAGGCCGAGCGCGCCGGTTTCGTGCGCGACCTGTTCGACCGGACCGCGGGCGACTATGACCGCATCGAGCGGGTACTGGCGCTTGGCAGCGGTTCGTGGTATCGGCGTCAGGCGCTGGAGCGTGCCGGCCTGGGTCCGGGCATGGACGTGCTCGACGTCGGTTTCGGCACCGGTCTGCTGGCGGCGCAGGCGATCCGCCTGACCGGCGCTCCGGAGCGGCTCATCGGGCTGGATCCGAGCGCCGGCATGATGAGCGCCAGCCCACTGACCGGGGTGCGCCTGCTCGAGGGCCGGGCCGAGCAGATTCCCTTGCCCGATGCCAGCGTGGACTTCGTCAGCATGGGTTACGCGCTGCGGCACCTGAGCGATCTGGGTGCCGCCTGTGCCGAGTTCCACCGCGTGCTGCGCCCGGGGGGCCGTCTCTGCCTGCTCGAGATCACGCGGCCGCGCAGCGCCTGGGCCGCGGCCTTGCTGCGCGGCTACATGCGGGGCTGGGTGCCGCTGGCCGCCTGGCTGACGCGGTCGGCGCGCGAGACGCCCCAACTGTGGCGCTACTACTGGGACAGCATCGAAGCCTGCGTGCCGCCCGAGCGCATCCTGGACACCCTGCGCGCGGTCGGCTTTCAGGACGTGGGGCGCCATGTGGAACTGGGGTGCTGCTCCGAATATCAGGCCCGCAAGCCGGCATGAGCGCGCCCGACTGCCGTGTTGCCCGATGAGGGTGTGCATGGACCGGGTCTTTGAGCCCGCCCGGGCGGGCCGGTGCGCGGACACCCTGCTGGTGCTGCTGCCCGGAGCCTACGACGCGCCGGGCGATTTCGTGCGGGCCGGCTTCGTGCGGGCGGTGCGCGCGCGCCGGCTGCCGGTCGACCTGCTGCTGCTGGACGCGCACACCGACTATTACCTGGGCCAGCAGATCGTCGAGCGCCTGCGGGACGAGGTCGTTTTGCCGGCACGCGCGCAGGGCTATGCCCGCATCTGGCTGGTCGGCATCTCGCTGGGCGGCTACGGCGCCACGCTGTTTGCCAGCCGTCACGGCGCACTCGTCGATGGCGTGTTCGCCGTCGCCGCCTTCCTGGGGCGACGCGACCTGCCGGCGGCCGTGGGCCGGGCCGGCGGGCTGCTGCACTGGGATGGCGAGCTGGCCGGCGCCGACGCGCTCGACCTGGCGCTGTGGCGCTGGCTGCGCCGCCACCTGACCGATCCCGACCGTCCGACGCCACAGTTCTGGCTGGGCTATGGCGAGGACGACCGCTTCATTGCCAGCAACCGCCTGCTGGCCGCGGCCCTGCCGCCGGGGCGGGTGCTCGCCACCTCGGGCGGACACGAATGGGGGCCCTGGCTGCAGTTGTGGGAGCGCTTTCTGGCGGCCCGGCCGTGGGCGGCTGCGGCTTCAGCCAGCCGCTGAAGCGGCGCCGCGGCGCGACCAGCACATGGCCAGCAGCATCGCCAGCAGGGCGCCCGGGCCGACGGTGGCGCCGATGGCCTGCAGCACCGGCACTTCGGACAGCGCCAGCACGCCGAAGCCGATCAGGGTCGAGACGTTGGCCAGCGCCAGGGAGGCCAGTGCCGCCGGGGTGGCTGTCGCGCCAGCCTGCGGCCCCGATCCGAGCTCCAGGTTCTGCTGGAAGAACAGCGCATAGTTGGAGCCCACGGCGACGATCAGCAGCAGGCCGATCAGGTGCAGCAGCGTCAGCCGGTGGCCGGCCAGCAGGTGGCCGGCCATGACCAGCACCACGGCGCAGGCCAGCGGCAGCGCCACGCGCAGCAGGCGCCCGGGCTGGCGCAGGCTGGCCGCCAGCAGCAGCAGGACGGCCAGTGCGCCGGCGCCCGTGTAGGCCAGCGCTTGATCCAGATACTGGCCGAACATGGCCTGGGACTGGCCCTGCAGGTCGACGAACCAGGCCGCCGAAGCCAGCGTTGCCGAGCCGGCCAGGGCCTCGTCCACGGCCTGCTGCAGCGCGTGCCGGGCGGCGGCGTCCGGCGCGACCGCTGGCTGCAACGGCAGCAGGGCCGACCAGCCGCCTTCGCGCTGCAGCAGCAGGCTGTCCAGCGCAAAGCCCAGGCTGCTGCCCCGCAGCGCCGCCGGCGTGAGCCAGCCGGTCTGCCGCGCCTGGGCGACGTCGTCCAGGAAGGGCTGCAATCGGTCGGCCTGCACCGGCAGGCCCGGCAGCGCCTGCTGCAGGCGCTGGTGCAGCGTGGCGGCATCGGGCAGGGCGGCGCGGCGCTGCTGCTGGGTCTGGTGGCTGGGCAGGTAGTGCGCCGGGCTGTCGATGCGTGTCAGCCGACCGCTGGCGCGCAGCGGCTGCAGCAGTGCCTCGGCCTGCTCGGCTCGCTGCAGCACCTGCTCCATGCTGTGGCCATCGACTGCGACCACGAAGCGCGGTTCCGGCGCGCCGGCGGCGTCGCGCAGGCGCGTGTCCAGCTGCTGCAGCGCTCGGGGTGCCGGGTTCAGCCCCTCCAGCCCCTGGGCCCAGAGCGTGCCGCGCTGCGTCCACACCAGCGCCAGCGCCGCCAGCGCCAGCGCCAGCAGCGGCCAGCGCAGCGCCTGCAGCAGGCGCTGCAGGCGCACCATGACGCCGTCCAGCCAGCGCACGCTGGAGGCCGGCACCGGCGCCTGTGGCAGCGCTGGCAGCACGAAGCGCGTGGTGGCGGCGGCGGCGATCAGCCCGGCCACCGAATACAGCCCGAGCTGGGCCAGCCCCGGAAAGCTGGAGAACAGCAGCGCCGTGTAGCCGCAGATCGAGGTCGCCAGCCCCAGTCGCAGCGTCGGCCAGCCGATGCGCCGCCAGGACTCGCCGGCGCCTGACTGCACCAGGTAATAGACGCTGTAGTCCAGGGTCTCGCCCATCAGCGTGGTGCCGAAGCCGATGGTGATGGCGTGCACCGTCCCGAAGCCCAGCGCCACCGCGGCAATCGCCATCACCACGCCGCTGGCCACCGGCAGCAGGCCGAGCAGCAGGTTGCGCGGCGAGCGGTAGAAGGCCAGCATCAGCAGCACGATGCCGCCGCCGGCCAGCAGCGACAATCGCTCGACCTCGCCGCGGATGGTCTGGCGCGCGTCGACCGAGAACACCGGCGCGCCGGCCTTCAGCAGGCGCAGGCCAGACGCGCCGGGCAGCTCGGCAAAGGCGGCGTCCAGCCGCCGCAGGGCCTGCTCCTGGGCGTCGGTGTCGGTGCCGGGCGCGTGCGTCATGGCGATCAGCAGCGCCGTCGTGCCGTCCGCCGTGGCCCAGACGCCGGCGCTCGCGCCGGGATCGCGGCCGTCGCCCGCCAGGCGCGCCAGCAGGGCCTGGAGCTCGCCGGTGGGGTCGCGCGGAAAGACGGCCTTCAGGAACAGTCCGGCCGGCCCGCCCAGCTCGTTGACCGAATGGCCGATGGCCGCCTGCAGTCCCGCGGCGGAAAAGCGCTGCGCCGACACCTGTGGGCTGAGCAGGTAGCGGTGCGCCAGCAGCAGCGCCTGGTCGCGCTGCTGGCTGGACTCGTCGCCGTTGACCACGTGCGCAAACGCCGGCTCGCCGCGCAGGCGCTGCACCAGCGCGCGCGAGGCCTGGGCCCGCGCCTGCGCGTCGCCGCCCTCGATGCCCAGCAGCACCATGCGCGACAGCGCGCCGTCGCGGATCTGGTCCACCAGCAGCCGCTGGCGCGCGTCGGGGTCGCGCGGCAGGAAAGCCGACATGTCGGTGCTGAAGCGGGCGCCGGCGATCACCGCCAGGCCCAGCGCCAGCAGCAGCAGCCAGATGCCGACGGCCCAGACCCGGCGTGGCGGCGGGCGCGTCACGGCCTGGACTGGCCGTTGCCGGCTCGGGCGGCCTCGGGGTCGATGGTGATGACCGAGCGGTCGCCGTCGGCCTGCAGGGTGTCCACGCGCAGCACGCGGTTGCGCTGGCCTTCCACCAGGATCTGCGTCACCCAGCGGCCGAGGCGCTCCTGCCGCGGCGTCAGCACCAGCCGCCAGCTGGCGGCGCTGCCCTGCAGCTGGAGCTGGTAGTGCTGCTCCAGCAGTGCCTGGTCGCCCAGCAGCGTGCCGCGCAGGGCCTGGATCAGCGCCTGCAGTTCCGGGTATTGCGACAGCCGCAGCCGGCGGCGGCTGCCGTCGCGCTCGACGGTCAGCTCGTCGCCGTCGATCACCTGCGATTCGGCGCGCGGCTGCACGGTGTGCCGCTCCAGCCGCCCGGGGGCGCGGAACACCAGCTCGCCGGTGCTCACCAGCGGCGCGTCCAGCACCGACAGCGTGGTCTCCTCGCGAAACGGCACCCGTCCCTCGGGGTGTTCGGCCAGCAGCGCCATCAGGGCCGGCACGTCCCAGCCCGCCGCCAGGGCGCCGCCCGGCGGCCCCAGCAGCAGCGCCAGCGCCAGCGGCTGCAGCCAGCGCTCAATCGCGCGCCGTGTCCCAGAAGTCATAGAAGTTGAACCAGTTCCAGGGCGCCTGCCGGCACCAGTGCGCCAGGCGCGTGGCGAAGCGCTGCTGCGCCGCCTCGATGCCGTCATGCGCGTTGGCGCCGAAATCGGCGATCGGCTCGAAGCACAGATGGTAGCGGTTGCCGCCCAGGTACATGCCGGCCATGAACACCACCGGTGCGCGCAGCAGCGCCGCCAGGCGGAACGGGCCGAGTGGAAACGCCGCCGGCGCGCCCAGGAAATCCAGCCGCCGCGCCTTGCCGTCGTCGTCCTGCAGGCTGCGGTCGGCCAGGATGCCGACGCAGCCGCCGGCCGCCAGGTGGTCGCGTACCTGCAGCACCGACTCGGGCCGGCCGAGCGCGATCACGCGGTCGCGCACCGCCGGGTTGATGGCGGCCAGCACCGCGTTCACCTTCTGCGCGTTGTCCGGATACATGAGCATGCGCACGTCCAGCCCGTGGCGCTCGCCCAGCGTCCGCAGGGCCTCGAAGCTGCCGAAGTGCGCGCCCATGAAGACGATGCCGCGCCCGTCGCGCCGGTGGCGCTCGATCAAGGCCTCGCCGCTGATCCGCAGCGCGAACAGCGCCTGCTGGTCGCGCAGCCAGTAGATGCGGTCGTGGATCACCGAGGCGAACGTCAGCACGTGCTGGAAGCCGTCCCGGATTCCGGCCTTGCGGCCCAGGACGCGTCCCAGGTAGTCCTTGCTGGCGCGCCTGGCGGCGGGGGCGAACAGCATGAAATACGCCGCGATCAGGTAGAGCACCAGCCGGCTCGGGCGCCGCCCCAGCCGCAGCGACAGCCAGGTCATGAACCGGATGACCCGCACCGAGCTGCGTTCCGGTCGGTGGGCCCAGCTGCTGTCGGCCGGCGGGCGGGTCGGTCTGGGCCTGCTCATGCCGGCCCCAGGGACAGCGTCCCGGTGCAGGCGGTGGCGGCCGCGTTTCGGGCCACGAAGCGCGCCCGGTCGGACTGCAGCGTCACCCGCACCTGCAGCCGTGCCGACGGCGCCACCGGCTGGCTGAACTTGGCGTGGTCAACGGCGACGACCCGGCACCCGCAGCGGATCTCGACCTGCCGGATGATGCCGTCCAGCAGGTAGGCGCCCGGCACGACGGGCCGGCCCGGGAAGTGGCCGGCAAACGCGTCCGGCGCGGCACCGGAGCGCCATTCGAACTCGAACTCGCATCCGGCCGCGGGCATCAGCGATCGGCGCCGGTGTTCCAGGCCAGCCGGGCCAGCTCGGGCGCGACCAGCTTGCCGGTGGCGTTGCGCGGCAGGGCTTCGACCTTCACCAGGGGGCGTGGCAGGAAGGCCGGGTCGATGCGTTGCCGCAAGGCCGCCAGGATCTGGTCGGTGCCGACCGCTGGCGCCACCACCAGGGCGGCCAGCCGCCGCGGCGTGTGCTCGTGGGCTGGCGCCGACTGCGGTTCGGGCAGCACGAAGCAGCCGTCGATCACCCCCGGCACCGCGTTCAGGTGGGCGTTCAGCGCCGCCAGCGAGCCGCGCTTGCCGGCCACGTTGACCATGTCCTCGTCCCGTGCCCCGAGGGTGAAGTGCTCGGCGTCGATCTGTTCGATCCAGTCCGACAGCCGCACCCGGCCTTCGACGTGGCCGCCATGGACCCAGGCGGCGCCGCCTTGTGCATCCATCCGCACGCCCGGCAGCAGTTGCCATTCGGGCCCTGCCCGGGTGCGCCGACTCGCCACCTGGCCACTCTCGGTGCAGCCGTAGATCTCGAGCAGCGGCGCGCCGAAGGCCGCTTCCGCCCGTTCGGCCAGGGCCGGCGCCAGGGGGGCCGTGGCGCTCAGCAGCAGGTCGCAGGGCGGCATGGCGAGGCCCGAGTCCAGGACCGTGGCGAGATGGAAGGGCGTGGTGACCAGCATGCGCGGCCGCGGCGTGGCCTGGAGCGCGGCCTGGATGTCGGCCGGGTAGAACGGCCGTCCGCGCCACAGCGTGGCGCCGCCCTGCAGTGCCAGCAGCACGCTCGACTCGAAGCCGTACATGTGCTGCGCCGGGACGGTGGCGATGATCGTCATGCCGTCCGCGCCGAGGCGTTGGCTCTCGGACCGGGCATTGGCACACAGCAGGTTCCAGTGCTTGGCGTGCGGGGTCGGCTCCCCGGTGGAGCCGGAAGTGAACACGATGGCGGCGGTTTGCCGGCCATTGATGCGAAGTGCCTCGGGCGTGGCGGCCAGGATCCGCGGCGGCAGCAGTCCGAGCTCGAATCGGGGCAGGCCTTCGATCGGCTGCTGGCCGTCGCCCAGGCACAGCACGTCCGGATGGGCGGCCCGGATCTGGCCCAGCGTGGCCGGCGTCAGCGTCGAGGGCATCAGCGTCACGCGACCGCTCGCCAGGCAGGCGCCGAGGCCGACCATGAACCGGTACGGATCGACGCAGGTGTTGAGCACGTGGCCGCCGGCCGGAAGCTGCTCGACCAGCCAGGCGACGTCGTCGTGGAACTGCGCGGCCGTGACCGGGCCGTCCGGGCCGTGGGCCAGGGGCGATGCCGGAGCGTGCCGCGTCAGGGGCTGGGCGGGCGGCATTACCGGGGCCGGGCTGCGCGTGCGCGGTCGTGCTGGCGCTCCATCTGCGCCCGCACCGCCTGCCAGGTGCCGCGCAGCCCGACGCGGTGGTCCGACGGCAGGTAGTGGCGTCGGGCCAGGTTTTCCAGCACGAACAGGGCGCCGGTCAGGAGCGGGCTGATGATCCCCGCAAAGACCAGCCACGACGTCGGGGTCAGCAACGGGTAGAGCAGCACCGAGGCCGCTGCCATGCCGCCCAGAAAGAGGGCCCAGATGGCGGTGACGCGCCGGGTGTACCAGCTCAGTCGGGGTGAGCTGACGTCCAGGTGGACCCAGGCTGCCATCTCGGTGCACAGGGGCAGGCGTCCGCCCAGCAGGCTGCGCCAGAACAGCCAGCACAAGGCCGCGTGAATGCCGGCGTGCTGCGCCAGGAACAGCAGGTGGGCATTGCCGACCAGCTCATCCCAGGCCCAGCCGAGCAGGGCCACCATGGCTGCCAGCGGCAGCACGCGCAGCCAGCCGTTCGGGCCCTGGTTCCAGTGCCTGGCCAGGCCGGCCGCAAGCCACAGCAGTGGCAGTGCCGCCAGCAGCAGCGTCCATCCCGATGGCTGCCGGCTGCTCCAGGCGACCGCGCCGGCATAGGCGACCAGGCCGGCGGTGGTGAGGATGGAGGACACGGACATGGGTTTTCGCGCGCCGCTGCTGCGGCCGCTTCGGTCGTCGGCCGTCAAAGGGTGCGGTGCGTCGCGACGTGCGCCGCCAGGGCGCGCAGCGATGCGTAGATGGTTCCGTTGTTCTCGTCGTCGGCCCGCAGCTGAAAGCCGTACTTCCTGGATACGGCCAGCGCAACCTCGAGGATGTCGATCGAATCCAGGCCCAGCCCGTCGCCGTACAGCGGCTCGTCCGGATCGATCTCCTGCGGCGCCAGCTCGAGGTTGAGGGCGGTGACCACCAGTTGCGCCACTTCGCAGATGAGATCGTCCTCGGGGACAGTAGAAGAAGACATGTTCGGCTTGGCGTCACTGACGGTTTCGGTTCTGATCCAGCGCGCAATTATCCCAGAACGGCGTCTGCAGCCCGTGTGCGGAAGCCGGAGTGCGGAATGTGGATTCGGCTCGTGCCCCGTGCGTGGCGCGTCAGGGCCCGGGCACCCCTGCTCCGGGCTGGACCGGGGCGGGCTGTCCATGTTAGCCTTTGCCGCCTCGGAGCGGACTCGGGGGTTGATGTGCGACAGTTTTTCATCAATGGCCTGCGGGCCCTGGCCGTCCTGTTCCTGGCGCAGGTCGTGCTGTCGGCGCCGGTGCCCGCTCAGGCGCAGCAGAATTCGTCCCAGGCCATCGAGGCCGTCCAGCGCCATCGGGCCGAGGCCGGCAATCAGCGAGCCGCCGGCACGCCGGCTGGCGTTCGCCCGTTTCGCTCCACGGCCAATCCGAACGTGGATCCCAACCTGAGCCTCAAGAGCTGTCTCGACCACGTCGGCATGAACGTCGTGGCACGGGACCGCTGCATGCGCCAGCATTGCGAGGGCAGATGGGGCCAGGGTGACTGCCCGGCCGGTGGCAACGTGCTCGGCCCCGCCGGAGACGTGTCCAAGAGCCGGTATGGGCGCACACCGCTTGGCCGCTGCCTGAGCGAGGCCGGCCGCAATCCCTTCAAGCGCGACGCCTGTGGCTGGCGGCACTGCAACAACCGACGCGATGCGCCGGAATGCGCGGCCCTGATGCCCTACGACGCGCCAGGCGCGGGCGACAACTGAACCTCGGGACTGCCCTGCAGGTCCGCCCGGGTCCAAAGACCGAGGCTGGACCGCCTTCCTTCGCGGCCGGCTGTTGCATTCCGTGGTCGGAGCGGACTTCTTGGCGCACTCGAGGCCGGATGCTTCGTAAACTCGCCCGGCAAGCGGGCTATTGAAATAAAGGGCTCGGGCCGGGAGAATGACCCCCAGGAATCGCATGACCATGACTGATCGCGTCGCCGGCCCGACATCTCCGGCGTCCGCCACGGACACCCACCCGCACTACGAGGACGTATTCGAATCGGCGGCCGAGGTGTTTCGCCTGATGTCGGCGCCGATGCGGCTGAAGATCATCAGCTCGCTCTGCCACGGCGAGAAGAACGTCGGCGAGCTGCTGGCCCAGATCCCGACCACCCAGCCCAACATGAGCCAGCACCTGGGTGCGCTCTACAAGGCCGGGGTGGTGGGGCGGCGGCGCGACGGCGTTCAGATCTACTACCGCATCACCAATGACCGCGTGGCCTCGCTGTGCCGTGCGGTCTGCACCCATTTCGCCATCGAGGCCGGCGACGGCGGCTCGCACTGAGCCGCACGCACTCCGGCGTCCGGCCGCAGGCCCGAGCAGGTGCCGCGGTCGCCATCCCACCTTCGCCCCGACCGGTGCCGCCCGCGGACCTGGCCCTGTTTCCCCCACGTTGCCGCAGACGGACCGGGGATCTGCCGCATATTGGATTGATTTTTTATTCAACCCAGGCATATTGATCCAACAAATCGGTCGTTGGCCCCAGTCTGTTGTCCGCCTATAGTTGCATTTCGTGACTGAAGTCAAATCCGGTTTGATGCTGCACGGCGCTTGGGGTTATTCCCCGGTTCCCGATCGGGGTGGCAGCTTCTATCATCAAACGAAATATAAGCAATCACGAATTTTTTCGAATTGTGTTCAATGCTTCAATCGAGGAGATCCACACGATGAAGAGAATGATGCTCGCCGGCCTCACTGTCGGCATGCTGGCTGCGTTGGGTACTGCCCATGCCCAGACCGACGCGTTGCAGGCGCGCAGCTGGGCGGCCGGCTGTGCCGCCTGCCATGGCACCAATGGGCGCTCGCCGACCGGCACCGACTCGCTGGCCGGCAGCGACAAGGAGCAGCTGCTCAAGACCCTGCTGGCCTTCAAGAGCGGCGACAAGCCGGCTGTGGTGATGCACCAGATCGCCAAGGGCTATACCGACGAGCAGCTGGCGGTGATCGCCGGCTGGTTCGCGGCGCAGAAGAAGTGAGGGGAGCAGCCATGATGGATCGTCGTCAATTCATTCGCGCCGGCTCGGCCGCGAGCGCGGTTTCTGCGCTGGGCCTGGCCACGGGCTGTGCCTCCACCGGCTCCGCCGCCGGCGGCAAGGTGGTCGTCATCGGCGGCGGCTATGGCGGTGCCACGGCCGCCAAGTACCTGCGCATGTGGTCGGAAGGCCGGATCGAGGTCACCCTGGTCGAGCCGGGCGAGGCCTTCGTCTCCTGCCCGATTTCCAACCTGGTGCTGGGCGGCGTCAAGCAGATGGCCGACATCACCACGCCGTACGACAACCTGGCCAGGCGCCACGGCGTGAAGCTGGTGCGCGACCGCGCCACCGCCATCGACCCGGCCAAGCGCGAGGTGCGCCTGGCCGGAGGCAGCACCCTGAGCTACGACCGGCTGGTGGTGTCGCCCGGCATCGACTTCATGTGGGACCAGCTGCCGGGCATGAACCAGCCTGGCGCCCAGGACAAGGTGCTGCATTCCTGGAAGGCCGGGCCGCAGACGGTGGCCCTGCGCAAGCAGCTCGAAGCCATGCCCGATGGGGGCGTCTACGCGCTGGCGATCCCGCAGCAACCCTACCGCTGCCCGCCCGGTCCGTACGAGCGCGCCTGCCAGATCGCCAACTACTTCAAGCACGCCAAGCCGAAGTCCAAGGTCCTGATCCTGGACGCCAACGACGACGTCACCTCCAAGGGGCCGCTGTTCAAGAAGGCCTGGGCCGACCGCTACCAGGGCATCATCGAGTATCGAGGGGGCCACAAGCTGATCGACGTCGATGCGGCCACGAACACGCTCAAGTTCGACTTCAACGACGACGTCAAGGCCGACGTGTTGAACGTGATCCCGCCCATGCGCGCCGGCGACATCGCGCACCAGACCGGCCTGACCACCGCCAACAAGCGCTGGTGCGAAGTCGACTGGCTGACCATGGAGTCGGTGGCGGCGCCCAACATCCACATCCTGGGCGACTCGCTGCAGATCGCGCCGGCCATGCCCAAGTCCGGCCACATGGCGAACCAGCACGGCAAGGTGGCGGCCGCCGCCATCGTGGCCCTGCTGTCGGGTCGCGAGCCGAACCCGCTGCCGATCTACAACAACACTTGCTACAGCTTCGTCAGCGACACCGACGTCATCCACGTCGCCAGCGTGCACCGCTACGAGGCCGACCAGAAGACCATGGTGCCGGTCAAGGGCGCTGGCGGCGTTTCCACCGCCGCCAGCGAGCTGGAAGGCAAGTTCGCCATGGTGTGGGCACGCAACATCTGGGCCGACACCCTGGCATGAGGCCGGTGCTGCTGGCTGCCGCCGCGCTCGCCCTGGCGGGCGCGGCCTGGGCGCAGCCCGGCAGCGAGGCTGAAGCGCGAGCGCAGAAGATCATCGGCGGCTCCTGCTTTCTCTGCCACGGGGCCGAGGGCGAGTCCGCGAGCGACGTGTTCCCGCGCCTGGCGGGGCAGAACGCCGAATACATCGCCAAGCAGTTGGAGAACTTCAAGGCCGGCACGCGCAAGAGCACGGCCATGGCCGCGGCCGTCGAGGATCTGTCGCCCGAGGACATGATGGCGCTGGGCCGGTTCTACGCCAGCCGCACCCCGCGCCGCGAGCCGGCCCGGGATCCGGCGCTGGCGGCCGTGGGCCAGTACCTCCATCAGGCCGGCAACAAGTGGAGCGGGGTGCCCGCCTGCGCCAGCTGCCACGGCCCCGATGGCGGCGGCAGCGCGGCCCTGCCGCGGCTGGCCGGCCAGCATGCGGCCTACCTGGAAAACCAGCTCAGGCAGTTCAACCAGCGCGAGCGCAACAACGACAACGCCGTCATGCACATGGTGGCCGAGAAGATGACGGCGCTGGAGATGGCGGCCGTCGCGGAGTTTCTCAGCGGGCAGTGAAGCGCCGCGGGTCGGTCCGCGGTTTTGTTTCCGGGGCGACCGAGGCCTTGCCGGAGGCGCTCAGGGCGCCACCGGGACGACGATCGGCGCCAGCTGCGTCGCCGGCTGGCTGGTCTGCACCGGCTCGTCCAGCAGGCGGTGCATCAGCCCGCCGCCCAGCCACATGCCGGCCAGCGCCAGCCAGGCGGTGAGGGCGAAGATGGCGCCGCCGGTCATGCCGGCGCCCACCGCGCAGCCGCCCGCCAGCATGCTGCCGAAGCCCATGCCCATGGCGCCGACGATGTAGCGCGCCATGCTGTAGCCGTCCTTGAAGCCTTCAACCTTGAACTCGCGTCCGATCCAGGCGCCCAGCGCCGAGCCCGCGAACACCCCCGGCAGCATGCCGGCGTCGAAGCCGAACGGGCGCGACGGCGTCGCCAGCACGCGCATCAGCCACTCGGCCGACGGGCCGCTGAAGGTCAGGCCCTGGATCGCCACCGGGTCGAAACTGGCGCGCGCCACGGCGTGGCTGAACCACCAGGCCAGGGCCACCGCCAGCCCGGTGCCGATGCCGCCCACCCACATCCAGGGCCGGTTGCCGCTGCGCAGCGAGAAGATCACGGCCACC
The DNA here is from genome assembly GCA_964424045.1 of uncultured Ottowia sp. Lineage (GTDB taxonomy): Bacteria > Pseudomonadota > Gammaproteobacteria > Burkholderiales > Burkholderiaceae_C > Ottowia. The sequence goes on from CAYRHV010000009.1 coordinate 24,381, forward strand.
ACCAGCCACAGCAGCCCCAGCACCAGTCCGTCCAGCGCTCCGCCGCCCAGGCGCTCGAGCACGTGGCGCGCGCTGCCGCCGTCCACCGTCCACCAGCTGGCGATGGCTTCGCGCAGCGGCGCCAGGCTGCCGCTCAGCGCGGCCTGCGCCGTGACGGCGAACACCAGTCCCGAGAGCAGGGCGCGCAGATTGCCGTTGGCCGACAGCACCAGCAGGCGGCTGGCGCAGCCGCGCGTCATGATCATGCCGGCGCCGAAGATGAGGCCGCCCACCAGCGCGCCCGACAGGCTGCCGCGCGTCGCCAGCTGGCGGGAATCGCCGACGTCCAGCCAGCCCAGCAGGATCAGCGCCTGCACGCCGATCACCGCGCTGGCGAATGCCAGCAGCCAGACCGACAGCTTCTCGGCGAACTGCCCGCGCCAGAACTCGATCACCGCCGCGCGCAGGCAGAAGCGCGAACGCTGGGCGAAGAAGCCGAACAGCGCGCCGATCAGCGCGCCGCCCAGCGCCAGCACCAGGGACGTGCCATGCTCGTCCAGCAGACTTGTCAAGTCGAGGTGCATTCCAGATAATTACTTCAGCAATTACTTATGAATATTAGGGCTGGCGATGCAGGTTTTATTTGATCGACGTCAATTACTCCGAAATCTTGCGGGTCTCGCTGCGGTCGGCCTGAGTGGTTTTGGAGTGGGCGGGGTGCTGGCGGCCGAGTTGCCCGAGATGCGGGCGCGCGAGGCCGCGTCCGGCTGCTGGTACGTCGAGGGCCTGTCGGCGCTGGGCTCGCCCGAAAACCAGAACTTCATTTCCAACGCTGGCTTCATCGTCACCTCGGGTGGCGTGGTGGTGGTCGATGCGCTGGGCTCGCCCGCGCTGGCCGAGCGCCTGCTGGGCGAGATTCGCAAGGTGACTGAGCAGCGGGTCACGCACGTCGTCGTGACCCACTACCACGCCGACCACATCTACGGCCTGCAGGTGTTCGCCGACCTGGGGGCGAAGATCATTGCGCACCAGGCCGGGCGCGAATACCTCAACTCCGACACCGCGCACCTGCGCCTGCAGGCCTCGCGCCAGGAGCTGGCGCCCTGGATCGACGAGCAGACGCGTCTGGTCGCCGCCACCGAGTGGATCGACGGCAAGCGCGAGCTTGCCGTCGGTGACACGCCGATCGTCATCCAGCCCGTCGGGCCGGCGCACACACCGGACGACGTGGTGGTCTTCGTGCCGAAGCAGCAGGTGCTGTATGCCGGCGACCTGGTATTTCGCAACCGCATCCCCTTCGTCGGCGAGGCCGACAGCCGCAACTGGATCCTGTCGCTGGAGAAGCTGCTCGAGTACGACGCCCGGGTCATCGTGCCCGGCCATGGTCCGGTCTCGACCGAGGCGCGCAAGGACATGCAACTGACGCGCGATTACCTGGTCTATCTGCGCAAGACCATGGGCGAGGCGGCGCAGGAGATGACACCCTTCGACGAGGCCTATGCCGCCACCGACTGGGGCGAGTTCGAGCACCTGCCGCTGTTCGGCGCCGCCAACCGCATGAATGCCTACAACACCTACCTGCTGATGGAGCACGAGCAGTGAGCCGCCGGCTTGCACCCGCCTTGCGTCGCCGCCAGGTCCTGGCGGCGCTGGGCGGGCTCGGCCTGGCGGGTCTGGCCGGGCCCGTCGCCGCGGCCGCCACGCTGCTGCCGCTGTCGCGCTCGCTGCGCGCCGAGCTGGCGCCGGCGCTGGCCGCGCGCCAGCCGCTGGTGGTCATGGTGAGCCTGCACGGCTGCCCCTGGTGCAAGCTGGTGCGCGA
>CAYRHV010000010.1:0-25580 GCA_964424045.1 uncultured Ottowia sp.
CCTCGATGCCCAGGGCCGACAGCGGGTCCAGGTTGGGCGAGTAGATGCCCAGCGGACCGTCCATCAGTTCGCGGTAGCGCGCCCATTCCTGCGGTTGCAGGCCCCAGTCGCTTGCCACCCGGTCGTCCAGAACGCGAGCGACCAGCGGGCGCTCCTGGCTTTGCGCATTGCGGGCGGGGGCCGTGGCAGGCTGCTGCGCAAAGGCGGGCCACTGGGTGGACGCCAGCAGGAGCGCGGAAAGGATGATCGATGGCTTCATGCGATCTGCTCCGGTCAGGGAATCGCCACGCGGCGGGTCTGGTCGCCGGCCTGGAACACCGCGGTGCTGCCTTCGACGGCCAGCAAGCGCCACAGGCCGATCGCATCGCCGGGCAGCAGCACCTGAAGTTGGTCAGGTGTGAAGTCCCCACTGCTCGGCGCGATGGACACGCTGCGCTCGCCGGCGCGCAGTTCGGCACCGACGATGCGGAACGGCAGTGACAGTGGTTCGGGTTGGGCTGCGGGCTTGCTCATGGTGCGCGGCTGGGCGGGTGCGGTGGCGCGTGCAGCGGTCTGGCGCGTCTTGATCTGCTCGACTTCCGCGCGCAACGCCTGAAGGTCGTCGGCAGCGGCATGGCCGCTCAGCGATTTCTCGACTTGGGCCGCGCGTGCTTCCAGGATTTGGCGGGTGTCTTTGAGGTCCGCCGCCGTGGCGACGGCCGGACGCTGCTGGATGGCCTCGATGGTCTCGGCCAGGCCTGTTGCCTGCGCTTCGAGGCGTTGCAGGCGGGAATCGAGGCGATCCTGGCCGGCTTGGTCGTTCATCGCCTGGTAGCCGAGGGCCACGAGGACACTGAGGCCGATCAGCCAGAGCCACATCAGGCTCTGCACCACCACGGCGGCGGTTGAACGCTGGACGGGCTGCGGGGCATTCATGGCTGATCCCCCGATGCCGCGGGCGCCAGCGGGAACGTCTGCAAGGTCTCGGTGGCGGGCGGCGTAGGTGCGTTGTCGGCGGCCATGCTGTCGCCGGGCCGCTCGAAGCAAATTTGCCGCGCGCGGTCATCCGCGTGCAGTTCCCAGGCCGGACCAGCCAGCGTGAGCAGCGCATCGCGCAGGGTCATGGGGCCGAGGTGCAGGTGCGCTGCCGGCAGCGGCAGTGCGTACAACTCGATCACCGCGTGCGCCGTCTGGCACAAGCCGTAGCCGCTGCGCTTGAGGACATGCCGCAATCCGTCGCCGACCGTGGCGCGGGTGTCTGCCGGCATCGACACGTCGATGGTTTGCTGCAGCAGGTCGCGCTGCGCCGCCGTGGGTGCCAGTTCGACCAGCGTGTAGCGGCCGTAGCGCACGACGGGGATGTACTCGGGCGCCTCGGGTGCGGGCGCGGCCAAGACTTCCTCGGTGGTGCCGGGCGTGATCGGCGCGGTCGTGGTCGCGCAGCCACCGGCCAGCACCGACCAAAGCAGGCCGAGAAATCCCGCCAGCAGGCGGCGTTCGGGATGGTGAAACCAAGGTGGAGAGGGGCACATGGCGCGTCGTCCTGAAACATCGAGCCCTCACCATCGCCGCTCGGGTCACGAGCGGCAGCAAACAATACGAACCAGGCTGCGCCCGATTTGCTGACAGGGAAAAAAGCCACGCCCACGGAAACCGTGGGCGTGGCTGCAAGGCGGGAACAATAGAAAGCCGGCGGCGCGAGGCCGGCGTTGGCGTGGGGATCAGGCGGCGACCAGTTGCCGGGCCAGCGCCACTTCGACGGAATCACCGTCCTGGTTGAGCACATCCAGCCCGGATTCGGGCACATCGCCCGATGTGGACTGCGAGACCATGATCTTCTTCGCCATCAGTTCCAGGCAGGTCATCTGCGAAGAACCGGCGTAGCCGAGGTAGATCACGCGCACCGGCTGTTTCTGCCCGATGCGCCACGAGCGCCTTGCCGCTTGCTGCAACGAATACACGTTGTAGCCGCTCTGCATGAAAACGATCGTTGGAAATTCCAACAGATCGAGGCCCGTTTTGACCAACTCCGGGTTCGTCACCAGCACGTCGATGCCACGATCCAGTTGCTCGGCGATCCAGTCTTCACGGCGGCTGGCATCCACGCTCGCGCGCAGCACCGCCACCTTGAAGCCTTCCTGCTCCAGCAATACCTTCAGGCGCGACGTGGTGTCGCGCGTGCCGGTATAGACCGTGTAGGCCAGAACCTTGCGGCCCTGAGCCTTCTCTTCTTTGCAGATGTCGATCAGCTCGCGCTCTTTCGGCGTCAGCTCGAACTCGTTGAACTGAGCCGGGACGAACGCCAAGGTGTTGCGCGTGCGCGGATGCACCACGGTTTCCGAGCGGAAGCAGCAATCCGGCCAGGCCAGCAGCACGTTGAGCACCACCCCCAGCAAGGTCGTATCGCGTCGCGCCAGAGCCTGTTTCAGCTCTGCGGTCAGCCGACCCGCCAGGTCGCGGTAGGCCGCGGCTTGCGCCACGTCCATCTGGACTTCACGAAACTCCTCGTCATACGGCGGCAGGACGTTGCCGCCGATGTCCTTGAGCTTGAGAAAGATCGTGAACGGCAGGATGCACCGCAAGACTCCTTTCGGCCCGAAGCCGGGAGCCTTGACCGTGCGCACCGATACCTTGGTGCCCCTGGCCGTCTTGTGCGCCGTGCCGGTGCTTTCGGAGTAGATGTCCTTCAAGACGCCGTGGTCGCGCATGAACGCCATCGCAGCCGAGGTCATGCTGCCGCTCGTGGTCGGGCGGTAGCCGTCTTCGATCATCCGCCCAGGCAAGGCGCGGAACAGCAGATAGAAGAGATCATCCCCGTAACCGCCCATCAGCGTGCCGGTCAGCAGCAAGGTCTTGCGAGCCTTCGCCGCCAGCACACCCATGGCCTGGCCCTGGGCGCTGCCACCGTTCTTGTACTCGTGCGCCTCGTCGGCGATGAGCAGGTCGAACGTGCCTTGCGGCAGGTAGCGTTTGATGAATTCGGACGGTTGATAGCCACCCTCGCCAAAGCCGAACTCCATGCTGGCCATCGCACGTTCCATGCGCGTGGCCTGACGGTCAGAAAACACCAACTCACCGTTACCGTCCATGAGGTTGATGAACTCATGGATGTTGTCGCCCAGCATCGACGCAAGGAAGCCGTCACCGAACTTCTGCATCAGCTTCTGCGCGGTGACTTCCCCGATCGTCGGGATGCGCTTCAAGGCTTTCAGCACGGCTGAGGACTGGTCGCTGCCGGACAGGCTGCGCGGGCGGATCAGCGTCCACAGGGGCGCGGCGCAATGGCTGCACTTCCTGCGGGACTCTTCGGTTTCCAGTGCAACCGGATTGACCGGCTCACCATCGAGGTCGGTGATGACTGTGCCGCAGCCAGGGCACGCCGCCACGTCGCCGTGACGGGTGCGCCGCTGGGTGAAGACAGGTTTCCAGTGGAAGCCCATCCGCATCCTGACGCGCCCCAGGACAAAGAACTCCTGACCCGTGGGCTGCACACCCAACTGCTCGCGCAGCTTGATGAGCTTGACCAAGGTGTCGGGGCCGTTCAGCACCCAGACCTTGGCACCCGCCACCGTCTCCTGGATCTCACGCCGCCACTTGTAAACAAGGTGCGGTGGCGAAAGAACCAGGGTGCGGCGGTAGCCTTCGGCATTGAGCACGGCGGCCGTGGCGATGCCGACGGTCGTCTTGCCGCAGCCCATCTCCCCGTTGACGATCGCGGCGCGTTCGCCCCGATCAACCAGCAGCTCGGCGGCGGCGTGGACAACTTCAGCCTGGGCTTGGAAGAGCTTGCGCTTGAGGCTGGCGACGACGAGTTGCCGGTGCGCCTGCGGCTGGCCGGCGTAGACCGGTGGGTTGGCGCTGTTGAGGGCGTCGAGCAGTTCGTCGCCGAACTCGCCGACGAAATCCTGAAGGCTCAGGTTCAGAGGGGAAGATTCCGCATCGATCAGTTCGCCCTGTACGGGTTCAATGTCGGTGACGGTGGTTTCGATCTCGGTGGACATAGTGATGCTCCAAAGAAAATGGGGCATGCACGACCCCCAGCGGAGCGATGGCATGCCCCGTGGTGGGAAGAAAAATCGGCACGCGGCCGACGGTGGACGGAAATGCAGGCGTCGATGGCCTGCCAGCGACGCAGGTGTGGTCAGAACTCGAACGGCAGACCGATAACCGTGGCATTGCGCCCTGCATCGGTGACGATACGGATACTCAGCTCACGGGTGACGACGTAGTGCGCGTCAAGCCGTTTGCCTGACTGCACGGCGGCATTGTTTTGCTGCCACTGGCCGTCATCGACCTCACCCCAATCCCCACGCATGTAGCGCTGGAAATAGGGAATGGGATCGAGCCGACCTTCGAGCATCAGGTTTTCGACGCCTTTGCTGAACTCCAGCGCGCCGATCTCGAACAACCGCTTGCAGCGGTATTGGTCATGAGTGGTCATGTGGTTTCCTCTTGAGAAAGAGGCCACAGCGCCCTTGCAGGGCGACGGTGGCCCCACAGTGGAGAAGATCAGTACTCGCTGGGCAGCAGCAGCGTGGTCACGCTGCGATCCCATTCGGTGATGATCCAGAGTTGCAGGGAGGGTGCGACCTGGTAGGAGGAAAACAGGCGATCCTCGCCGGACGCCAGCGCGGCATAGTTCTGCCGCCTGTCGCAGTCGTCGAGATCGCCCCAGTCACCACTGAGATGGCGATGAAGGTATGGAACCGGGTTGAGCAGGCCTTGCTGGACCAGGGCATCGACGCCGCAGGTCATGACGGTCTGGCCGGGAGAGAAACGCCGGCTGCTTGCCTGGCTGATGGGAAGTGCCTGGGCTGCCATGGAAGGCTCCTTGAAGATGGAGGGGCCACGACACCCCATCGGGGCGGCTGGACCCCGTTGGGTGGATGAGATTGACGGCGAACCGCCAGCGGTGGAAAAACGATCAGCGGATGGTCAGGACTTCGCCCCGAGTCGGGGAATCAGGCGTCATGTCCCACGCGCGGATGACAGGCACGAACTTGTCGGTGAGGATGCGGGTCTCGGCGACGGAGCCGTCTTCGCGTTCGGTGAATTCCCGCTGGAGCGTCTTGTCCTTGTGGGTGTCACCTTTGACGACGAGCACGCGCCCCGTCTTGGAACGCACCACCCCCGAGATCGCGCCCGCGGCCAGCGCCAGGGCGAGATGCCAGTGGGACAAGGCACGCGCCGGTGGACGCAGCGACTGCTGCGCGGCCCCCAGGTGGGTGTCCAGCGACGGCCAGAGACCTTGCAGCCTGCCGACTTCATCGGCGAACTGCTCCGGCTCCATCGTCACGCGAAAAAAACTCTCCGGCTCGGCCGGACTGGCTGGGACGAGGTACGGCAGAAACGGCCATTCGCACGGCAGTTCCTCTGCTTCGACTTCGCCTTGCCCCACCTGCAGCAGCAGATTGCGCACGGCCTTGACGCCATCGGGCGCCAGCTCGCGCTGGCGGACTCTGCGACCGAAAATCACCACCTGCTTGAACTGTGTTTCCACCGCTCGGTAGATGCGCAGGTCCGTGTAGTGGCGCGTCAGCCAGCCGACCAGCTCCGCGTCGAGCACGTAGCCGGGGACGATGAAGACCAGCACGCCGCCGTACTGCAACAGCGACAGGCTGCGCTGGTAGAACAGTTTTTCGAGGCGGGGACGGCCCTGGCCCTGGTAGCCGATGTTGCCGTTCACGTCCTTGGACAGATCGCCATACGGCGGGTTGAGCCAGAGCAGCCCGAAGGACTGCTTGGAGATCATCGTGTCCATCAAGTCCGCGTGCAGGCAGTGATCGACCAGGCCACGGGCATGGCGTGCCCGCTCCACGTCGAACTCGACAGCGAACGCCTTGGCCTGCTCACGCCCGAGGGCATGGGCGGCTTCGGCGATCGCGACGCCTTCGCCGGCGCAGGGATCGAGGATGCACATTGGCCCGTCGCTGGGCATCAGTGCGTTGAGGGCTCTTTCGAGCGTGGGTTCATCCGTGGGGAAGTACCCGTTTTTCACGAAGTTGCGGGCGAGCCGCGGGAACATGAGGGCCATGGGAAGTCTCCTGGTTGGCGGGGATGAAAGGCGCAAGCACGTCGAGGCGTGCCTGCGCGTGTGGGTCAGGCCGCTACCACTTCCGGCGTCCAGATCCTGGCCGGGTACGGATAGGCGGTGAGCACGTCACTGCGGATCAGCGAGCCCAGTGCCTGGGTCAGCACCGGCACGTCGATGGCAAGCCGATGACCTTCCAGTGGCCCGAGGGCGAACGGAAGGCGGGCCAGCATCTCGCGGCTTTGCAGCAGTTCCAGCACGGTTTCGCGCCAGTGGTCGAGCAGCGGCAACGGGCAGGTGTCCCGCACCAACGTCCACAGGCGGTCGAGCCGGTGGTCGCTTCCGCGTGGCAACAGTGCCAGTGCGCTGGCGTTGGCCTTGTCGGGCTTGACGCAGCGGCGGTCGAACAGCCACACGTTGGAGAGCGATCCGAACAGCGTTCGCCGGTAGGCGCGGGTCATGCGCTTTTCCAGGCGATCGACGTTGCCGACGAACACCGGGACGCTGCCGCCCTGGTCGGTGATGACGTGGAACTGGTCCAGCCCCTGCTCGTCGCGCCCGAGGGTCAGGCGAGCGAGGAACTGTTGGACGGCGGTATCCCGCGCCCAGATGGACAGGAAGATCAGGTTGCCCTGGTCATCGCCGACGCAGGCGTCGGCCATCACGTCGGGGCATTCGTCGATGCGATACAACGTGCTGGAAGAAGTGTTTGCGGGCATGGTGATGTCCTCGGATGAACGGGAACAGCACCGCCCGCTGGGGCAAGTGCTGCCCCAGGGGGTGGATGAAAAGTGCGCCTTCGGCTCAGACCGTCGGTGCGGCAGTGGATGCCACCGCTGTTGTGAGTGCGCGCCGCCCGGTGTGGTAGGCACGAACGCCTGCACGCCAGTCGGCGGACTGCTCCGGTGCGAGGTCCAGATAAGACAGCGGGCACGAGTAGTAGTACGGGTGCATGGACTCGTCCAGTGGCTTGTAGCCCCACTCGCCGCCGCTTCTTTGAAGCAGATCGCAGCGGATGTAGCGCAGGGATTGGCCTGGTGTCAGATGACGATGCACGCCTTCGGCCTTGGCCGTCACTTCCGCGACGGACCAGAGGACGTTGCCGCGCAGCGCGTGGGCGATGACCTTGACGCTGGCGCGCTCGGTCTCTTGCGGTGCGATCAGTTCCGCGATCAGTTCATGTCGCGTTTGATGGGAGAAATACCAGCCCATGAGAGACCTCCTGAAAAAGTGAAGCCGGAGGCCCCTCCCGCCAGGGAAAGGACCCCGGCGGGTGGATGAGGAATACCGCAGATGTGGCGGCTGCGATCACGCAGGTTGCAGTTCGGCCTGGCGGCTCCACTCCTGCGTCTTGAAGTCCAGCGCGTAGCCCAAATCGCCCAGGCGGGCGATCTGCGCGCGCAGGGCGCGGCGGTCGATGGTCGAATCCAGTTTCACGGACTCGCCCAGCGGCCACAACAGGCCGAACAGCGCGGCGTCGCCATCTTCGGCGCTGCCAGAGACAGCCGCCGCAGTAGACGTTGGCGCATCCAAGCCGAAAGGCGTGGTATCGACCAGCGGGTCCGCGGACGCCTGCACGGGGGCGGGTTTGGCGGGCCTGGATGCCTTGGCAGGCTTGACCGGCGTCGCCGCAGGCTGCGTCCCTTGCTCTTCATCGAGCGGATCGACTTCCTGCGTGGCGAAGCTGCGGGCCTCGTCACGGCTCAGTTTGTCGATGCCGTTGAGCGTCATGCCATCGAGGTTGGCGCGGACTTCAAACCGCGCGCCGCCTGCGACCGGGTAGGACTTCGCGAAGATGTAGCGGATGATGAACTCCCCGTCGTACTTGCCTTCGGGGTATTGCTCCAGCTCCGCGTCCTTGACGGCGAATTCGCCGATGGGAGTGGTGAGGCGACCGACCGTGAACGGACCGTTCTTGCCGCGGATGGTCCGCAACGTGAGCTGGCCGGGGACGACGATGGGCAGGACTGATCTCGTAGGTGCCGATGTGGCTGCCATGATGGTTCTCCTTGTGGAATAGGAAAAAGGCAAGGCCCCGTGAGGGGCCATGCCGGATCAGAACGAAGCAGCCAATGCCGGCTCCTGCTCCTCGACTTCACCTGTGGGCTCGCACTCGGCGGGCTCGGCAGGCTGGTCGGCAGCGGTGTCGGCGACAACCTCGGCTTCGGGCGCGGGAGCGTCCTCGGCCTGGGCCTGGCTCGTCGGGTAGACCTGGGTGCCGTCGATCTTGATCAGACCGATGTGGACCAGCGTCGATTCCAGGCTCGCTCCCGGTTCCCCGGCGCGCTCGCCCTTGGTGCGGATGTACGGATCGATCTTCATGTCGTTCAACTTGAAGCCGACCAGCACCTTGCGATCCCCTTCGATGGCCTGCACGCACCGGCGAACCAGGTGCTCGGCTTCAGGGGTGGCGACGATGGTGTCGAAGTACCGATATTCCGGTTCATCGACAGGCCCGGCCAGCGCAGCGACGGTGCATGCGAGGAACGGGTCGCCATCCTTGGGGGTGACGTCCTTGGGGCGGCTGAGGTAGCCGATGCCGCGGGTGATCAGCTCGTGCTGCTTGATCGAAGCCAGTTCGGCCCGGTCAAGCGGCTCGGCCTTGAGCAGTCGCGCCTTGAGGGACGCGGCGGCCTGGCCTTTGTGCTCACCCTTGTCGCGGATGTACGCATCGCCCCAGAGGTCTCCGAGGCGGAAGCGCACCAGCGGGCGCTGCTTGGGATCGTCAACGCCGATGTAGCGCTCGACCAGGTTCTTGGCCTCGGCACCCGAGACCTTGACGTCGAAGTAGCGGTAGCTGGGGTCCTTGGCGGAACCGACCAGCGCGGCGATGGTGCATGCCAGGAAGGGCTGCGCACGGCGGCCGCCTCTGACGGGAACCTCACGGACACGCTGGATGTAGCCGATGCCCGAGGTGTGGATGTCGAAATACGATTTCTCGTTGGACGTGGTGCTCATGGTGAATCTCCATAGGGATGAAGCGGAGACACACCGGCCCACGCATGCGGGGAAAGGTGCGTAACCCCGCGATGGGTTGATAAGGCGAAAGCATCCGCCACCAGAGACTGGTGACCGCTCGCGGACGGATGCGGTGCGAGCTGGCTCGGTCACGCAGTGGGCACTGCGCCGCAACCTCGAAGACCGATGGTTGCCTGGCATGTCGCTGACAACGTCAGCAGGCATGAGGTCAGCATGGCCGGGCCTCGCGCGCGCGGCAGCAATCAATCGGCATCCGGGCGTTTCCCTTTGCGTCCGCCACTTGATCCGGCCCAAAAGAAAGCCCCAATGAGGGGCTGTGAGGGGTGCAGCAGTAGTTGCGCTATACCGATGGAGCGACCTCCAGCGACAGATGCGTCGTGGTGGCGGACAGCATCAGATCGTCATTGCCGTGCAGGATGCGGGCGAAGACGCCTTCCTTCGGGTCGAAGAACTCGCCGAAGTCGTCGCCGCCCAGCTCGGCGCGCGCCAGTTCCCACCAGTCATCGAACGGGTCGGTATCCGGGTTGCAGCCGACGGCATAGGCCAGCAGCTTCACGCGGCCATCGGGGCGGCGCTCCCCGCGCTCTGCGAGGAAGTACAGGCCCTGGTCCTTGGCGAGGACGACGCGGCATTGGTTGGCAACGGCCTCGGCCAGCACGGGGCGCAGGTCGGAGCCTTTGAATCGCAGTGACGTGGTTGATCTCCTGAAGAAAAAGGCCTTCCACCCGAATGGATGGAAGGTCTATGGGGGCAAGTCGCCGGTAGGCTGCGGATTCAGCCGTAGCGCTGCTTCGTTGCCTTGGCGCCGATCACGCTCACGTCGATCAGGCGCCAGCGCCCGTCGTCGATAAGCCGCTCCAACACTTCACCGAGCATGTCGAAATACACCTCGTCGTGCCGATCGACCAGTTCACCGTGGCGGTGCAGTTCCACCACGTAGGTGTCGCCCGCGCGGTCGTACAGGATCGTCACCTGGCCCTCGAACTTTGCAGTCGAAACCGTGAAGCTGATCGCCGGAGGCGTTTTGATGATCTTGGACGGCGTGGGATCGACCCAGGTGAAGTCGCGGGCGCCCGCATCGGCCAGCATGTGAGTGATGCGACGGAACCCGTCGGGTGCCGGCATTTCCTCCAACTGCCGGATGAGCTGGCCCAGTTCCAGGCACTGCGGCTCGGGGATGGGCAGCTTGGCCGGTGCGGAGCCGAGGATGTGCGTCTTGACGGTGTAGAGAATGCCGTCGGACGTCATTTCCGTGCGCTCTTCCGGAGTATCCGCACGCAGGCCGTCGAAGCGGCGGCGGGCATACGGTTGGACATGCACCTTGGTGCCTTCGCTGGGGACGGTGGTCACCAGGTTGGGGTCGAGCACTGCGAACTCGCTGGGCTTGAGCTTGACGACGATGGCGTTGCCGTTGGCCGCGACCACCTTGCCGTCGAAGGGCTGGGGATCGATGGCGAAGCCCAGTGTCGAGGACTGCGGCTGATCATCGAATACGCCGTACTTGAACGACCGCACGTTGCGCGGAACATGGCCTGCGACAAGCGAAGGCATCAGGGTCTTGATGAGAGAGCGATCCATGGGAATCTCCTTGAGGAAGAACAAGGGAATCCCCGCCTGCAAGGGAGAGGTCCCTTGTGGGTGGATGGACGCGGTGCGTCCACAGGAAAAAACGACCAGCACGGGTTTCCGTGCTTGCAGCCTCGAAGGTCTCGGCTGTGGCCTGCTGCTCTGGTAGCGCTGGGCCAGCACGCTGGCGCTCTCGCTGCTGGCAGCGATCTCGGCGCGCACGGCAGGCGTGGTGCGGGCGTTCTTGTGCAAGGCGATCAGCATGGCTTGACGCTCCCGGTGCTTTGCAGGGACTCTATCAACTGCTGCAGCACGGCGCGGGCCATGAACAGCGGATAGCGGTTTTTACATATGTAATCGTCCGGGATGCGACACCTGTCCAGCCCCACGACCTGGTGACCCTCGATCTGTCCGATGATTTGTCCTGCCCCTTGTGCTGCATTACGATTCATGACGGATCTCCGATGGTGTTTGTGAAGACCTTGGTCTATCACGCCTTGGGCACTTTGATGCCGTATCCATTCGGAGATCCACCCTGCCTTGTCGGCAAGCTAGATTCTCCGAACAGCCACGCTGTTCATCTCAGCGCTCCTGATCGTGCTGCCCCCGTGGGGAGGGAGGCATCCATTACATCTCCTTGAAAAAAGCGGGGCCTCGTCCGTCACGGGATGGCAGCTCCCGCACGCGGTTGATAAAAAGTCGGACATGCGAAATCCGGTTTCACGCCGCTGCGAGTATGAAATCGCGCCTGTCCGAACCTCGATCGGGAAACAGGTTGCGAATCAGTCGCTGCAACGCATCCAGATACAGAGAAAAAAAGAAGGGCCGGATGCGGCCACGGGCAACGGCCCGCAGCAGCCAGCGCAGGTTGTACCCCGCAGCGCACAGCACGGCATGGATTGCATCACCGGTACTGCCCGCGAGCCAGCAGCGATCCATGCGGTGATCCGCTTTCAGATGTCCGATCACCGGCTCGATCGCCTGTCGACGCTTGAGCAGGCGGCGCGTCTTCCTGCTCATCGACTTCCAGCGCCCCCGGTGGATGATCTCGACATCGGGGTTGTCGGCATCTACGCCCCGATAGCCGAGATCGGCGAACACCTGCTTCGGGCTGCGGCCGACGTCTTCGAGCAGGATCCTTGTCTGCTCGAGCTGTTCGGAGAGGATGTGGCCGTCGTACGGGTTGCCGGGGAAGGTACGTGCACCGACGATCAGTCCGTGACGATGCGTCACTGCAAAGCTGGTCTTGACACCGAACTCGTAGGGCTGGCGGGCTTTGCCCTTTCCTATGCACTCGACTTCCGGGGCGTGCATCGCATACAGCTTGCCCTTGTCCTTGGGCTGCTGCGCGCGGATGCGCTCGGCGCGCTGCGTCATCGTGTGCAGGTGCTGCAGCGCTTCTTGCGAACCGGCTGTGGCCGTTCCAATCTTGCGCTGGATGTCGCGCAGCACGATGCCCAGCACCGTGCGCTGGCGCCTGAGCACGCGGCGCAGTCGCCTGCGCTGTCTGGCGTGCGCGTAGCCACCAGCACGCCGGCGAAGCGACTTGCCCTCATGGGCGAACGTCTGCTTGAGTCTGATGCCAGCGGCCCTGGCCGCCGCTACCACCTTGTGGCGGGCGATCTCGAGCAGACGGCTGTCGGTCGGATACGCGATCGCCTTCTCCTGCACGGTCGTATCGACAATCACGCGCTCGAACTCGTTCGGGCGCACCGCGCGCGTGGCCACTGCCGTATCGATCGTCGCCTTGAGCAACTCCTCGACGCCGGCTTCGCCGATGGCGCGCCGGAATCGTCCGATCTGTGTCGCGTCGCACGGCGGGCGCGGCTCGTAGTACTCGTTGCCGCTGAAGTACTGCCACTGCACATCCTGCGACCAGCGCTCGACGAGTTCCTCATCACTGAGGTCGAAGGCGTGCTTCAGATACAGAAGCGAAGCCATCAGCCGGATCGCCAGGCGCGGGCGCCCGGCGGCGCTTACACCTGCGCCCACTACCTGCACGTTCGGGCCAAAGAGGTCTTCCGTCTCGACATGTGTGCCGCTGCGATTCTTGTGCGCAAGCGCCGGCGCCAGTGCCGCCTCGATCGCCGCCCACGGCATGCGCGAAGCCAGCACCCCCAGTGGATGACGAAGATCGATCATCTGATCCAGCCGGCTGCGGAAAAAATCGTCAGTGGCCAAGGCTCGAAACCCTCGTTTGAAACAGTCCAAAAACTCCCAGGTTCTGAATCCGATTACAGCAGTTTCCGGGAGTTCTGGCCACCCGCAATCAGGCCGAAATCAAGCACTGGTGCGGGTTTGGTGGGTTTCGCAGGGTCGACTAAAAAGCATCGACGTCACGGGGGCGCGCGTCCGCAGACCTGATGCGATGCGGACTGGTGGGCAACGCGGGAGAGACCCGCGGCAGTCTGGAGCCCTGGCTGCTGGCATGTGCTGACGAATCAGCGAACATGCGGGCAGCTTCGTGCTGCGGGCCGTGCCCCGTCAGCTGGAAAACGGCATCCGGCCGAGCCCCGATTGATCGTTCAGCCTGTTGGTAGTAGCCGGTAGGGTGCGGCTATCACGGCACGATTTGCTTCATAATGTGGCGCGTTTGGTCGACTGGCAGTATTACTCGAATCCGGCGCCGCGATCGGCGGCCGCAGCCATACTCCTTAATGCCAAATGACCCCGGTATAGACAATGATCAGTGTCACGTCCCGTGATCAGTCGCGGAGCGATTTGCGACGCTTCCACAAGGTTGTCCTAGAGATTCCAAGCTGCTTTGCAGCCTCTCCTACACGGCCGCCCGACAACTCCAGCGCGCGTTTGATTTGCATCAAATCAGCAAGCGCCCGCGCATCCGTCAAGGTGTCTGGAGATGCGGGTTGATCCAAAGCTCGCTCAGGAAACAGGTCGGCAGCGCTCAGAACATCGGCGTCAGAAAGCACCATCGCACGCTCGACGCGGTTGCGCAGCTCACGCACATTGCCGGGCCAATCGTGCGTCAACAGCGCGGCGTGCACTTCAGTACCGAGTCGAGGAACGGGCAAATTGTGGCGTTCCGCTACCTGCGCCAAAAACGATTGTGTGAGTTCAATGATCTCCGCCGTACGCTCACGCAACGGAGGCACCTGCAACTCAACTACTGCCAAACGGTAATACAAATCTTCGCGAAATTTACTGGCTGTAATCAGTGCTGGCAAATCAGCGTTCGTTGCGGCGACGATGCGACCCTTGAACAGCCGGTCTCGGTGTGTACCAAGGCGCCGATAAGAACCGTCCTCCAGCACTCGCAGTAAAGCGGTCTGAAGCTGCAAATCCAGATCACCAATTTCGTCCAGGAATAGTGTCCCTTTGTCAGCTTCCTCGAAGAAGCCGATCTGTGTGGCGTATGCACCAGTGAAGGCGCCGCGCTCGTGGCCAAAGAACTGGCTCTCCATTAGCTCGCGCGGGACGGCCCCGCAATTGACAGCCACGAAAGGTTCACTTGCGCGTTGCGAACGCTGGTGCAACAGGCGTGCGGCGACTTCCTTACCAACTCCGGTTTCACCGGTGAGCAGCACGGACACGTTCCTGGTGGACAGCATTTGCAAGTCAGATTCGAGCTTGGCAGTGGCTGGCGACAGGCCGAAGCGCTTCTCCTGCGGCAGCGGCTCTTCCCTGGAGCTGACCAGTGTATTGATTCGCTGCACCAGCTCGTCTATCTCGAAGGGTTTGGTCAGGTAATCATTGGCACCGGCGCGCATTAAGCGCACGGCCTGCTCAACATCAGCGAACGCGGTAGCGAAAACGATCGGCGTCTTGCCCAAGTAAGGCATGGCTTGCCTGTACAAGGTTTCGCCAGAGCCATCCGGCAAACGGATGTCGGACAAAACGAAGTCGGGACGAGCACGACGCAAAGCCTGCAAGGCTTCTGCGCAACTTCTCGCATAGTCGACCGTGCAGCCCTCAAGTCGCAGGCGCTGGAACACCGCTCCGCCGAACACCGGATCGTCTTCGATCAGAAGTACGCGTGGTCTTGATGGCCTGACAGCGGTCACGAAGCCAGCTCCTTCGCCGCGTCGGCAAACGGCAACTCCAGCACGATGTGAGTGCCTTGCCTCGGGCGAGCCCGTACAGTGACGCGTCCGCGCAGCTGCTGTACCAGGCGAACCACCACAGCAATGCCGAGACCGGACTCGCCCGACGGCTCGACCCCGATTTCGAGATCGTCTACGAATTCCTCGGGCATGCCCGAACCTTCATCCTCGACTTCCAATAGCAGGTGCTTGGGCTGCAATGTACAGCGCAAGGTCACCTGGCTGCCGGGTACCGATGCCTTGATCGCGTTCAGCAACAGATTCAACAACACTTGGCGCACCTCGCTGCCGGAAACGGCGATCGACTCGTCAAGGCTGCTTTGCACGACTAATTCGATACCTTCCCGGCGCGCTTGCGGCTTGATCAGCCGCGCCACGTCGTCTAGATCCTGCGGGCCGAAGACGTCGGCGTCGGACGGTAGCCGGTAGGTGGCCAGCGTGGCGTTGGCAACGTCCTCCAACGCTTTCATGCCCCGCTCTATAAAATTCAGCGCTTCGACGCGTGCATGCCGCTGCTCGCCAAACTTGCGAAGCGTGTCGATGGACGCTAGCACACCGGCCAGTGGATTCCGCACCTCGTGGGCTAGTGTGGCAGCAAGCCGGCCAAGTACAGCTTCGTGTTCATGCTCGGCCATCCGGGCAATCAGCCGCTCTCTTTCCTGCGACGCGTGCACCATGCGGTTGTAGGCTTGAAGCAGGTTCACGGTCTCACGGTCGTGGGCAGTCATGACGTCGGTCGGAATCGGCACGGGCCCTTGTCGAACACTGTGTTGCAAATGACGCGTAACTAAGGTAACAGACCGGACGAGCCGATGAATCAACAGCATGCTAAGCAGTGCGCATGCCACCGCCAGCAGTGCATTAAAGGCGACCACACGCCACCAGAGCTGGCGCCGCTCGGTCAAGTATTCGGCGACATCTAAGTTGGCCACCACCATGAGTCCAGTGAACCCCACATCGGCGGTGATGCGCTCGTCGATTAGCGGCCGCCAGACCCAATAGCTACCGTCCTTGCCGTCAAGCCAGTCTCCGCGTTGAGTCGCTGACATCGCTGTAGGCAGGTCAGTGGCCTGCAGGCCTGCTCGGTCCGCGCGCGCCAGCACGTCGCCTTTGTCGCTCAACAAGGCTACTCTGCGGTCAATAAGACCGTGATGGATGCGTAGTACCTCGTTCAGCGCGTCCTCGATGCCCGCCCGATCGTGCCGAAGTACTGGTGTCATCAGTGCCGCTGTCAACCCGTCTAAGTAAATATCACCCATCCGATCGAGTTGTGCTTCAACTTGTCGATTCAGACCGTTTGCCGCGATCTGTGTTGTGCCGACAGCCACCAGCAGCACCATGACGACCACGGCCAAGGGCAGCTGTGCGGTCATCGGTAGTCGTTGTCTGAGCCAGGTCAGCATGGATCGGGGCAACCAGCGTGAAGGGTGGAGCACGATCTTAGACTGCCCAGGTCTCAGCGCAGAACCTGAATGGGGTGAAATCCAGCCCAGCTGATGCGACTGGCGACATCAACGTGCATGCCGAGCACGCCGTGGTCGAACCATCCGTCCGCCGCCACTAGCAGCAGATCATCCTCCTTGCAAGCCTCGCGCAACAAGCGACGGGGCCGACCTTCAACAAAGTGGCTTGACCAGTTGATGCGGGCGTCCCGCGCCGCGCTTTCGAAGCGCTGCAGCACGTCGGCGGCGGCCAGGCGTGCCTGGGTGATACGCCGTTCACGCATCCGCTGGGCGTACCAACCGGCACCAATCGGCGCTGGACCCACGTTCATCAGGCGCGGGAAGTCGACGATAGCGAGGCCGCACAGCTCTACGCCATGCTCACGCGCCCGCTCGATGGCGTGCCTGATTGCTGCGTCTATATGTGGCCCCTCGGCCAGCGCCAGGACCACACGCGCAATTGGCGGCGTGTCTTTCTCAGCACCCCTGAAGTTGCTCCGCGTCAACACGCCTCGCAGTGCGTCCTTGCGCGTGCCTGACCACAGGGGCAACCCACTGACGTAGCCAGCGCGACCGATCAGATGGCCCGCAACCGGTGTCGTCAGCAGCAGAAACAGCACCGCCACCGCAACCTTGACCCATGTTGCCAGACTCCCATCGATCATCGCCACGCCCAATAGGACAAGGCCGCTACCAGCCACACCGGCCTTGGTTGCCGCGTGTACGCGCATGAAAAAATCTTGTAGACGCAACACGCCAACTGCGGCCAGCAGACACAGCGCCGCTCCGGACAACAGCAAAAGTGCACCGATCCAGTTGATCATGACGTGTTCTCCTCTGAGGATGTCGAGATCACACCGCGCACGATGAAGCCGGCAAATGCAACGGTGGCGAGAAAGCCCACCAACGCAACGCCAAGGGCGATATCGACAAAGGCTGGCGCATCCGATACCAGTGCGGCCAGGCCTGCGGCTGCTACACCAAGCAGACTCAACATGTCCAGGCCGATCACACGATCAGCCGCGTTTGGGCCGCGAACAATGCGGATGCTGGCGGCAAGGGCCGCCACCGCTAGCACCAGTGCGGTCATGCCCAGCACGATATTCAAGCTTGCATCACTCATTCCAGTGCCTCCTTGACGCGATGCTCAAATCCGCTTTTGATTTGCGCCACGACGTCGTCCGAGAGATCCATCACGTGCACGTAGAGCAGGCGGCGGTCATCCGACACGTGTAGGCTTGTTGTCCCCGGTGTCAGCGTAATCATGTTGGCCAGCATCGATATGGCCATGTCGCTATGCAGGGACAACGGTACTGCCACGATGCCGCTGCTTTGCACGCGCTCCGGATTCAACACGGCCAATGCCACATGAAATACGGAGAGCGCCAGTTCCCTGAAGAAAATACCTATCAAGAGGATCCAGGCGAGCAGCCTTCGCCAGATGATCATGGTGTCGTTCCTCCTGCAAGATGGGTGGTGCCCAGCACGGCATCGATATAGGGTTGACGCGCTAGCAATTGCTCGGCTGCACCCAGCGAGAACGTAATGAAGGGTTCGGTCCACAAGCCAATCGTCAAGGTGACGGCTGCCAGAGCAGCAATGGGCACCAGCATGAACAGACGTGCCGAACCGGCGCGCTGCCATTGCTTATCAGCCTCGACGCTGGTTGGGCTGGCTGATTTCCAGAACGCCTCGTTCCAGATTTTCAGCATGGAATACAGCGTCAGCAAACCAACCGCCAGCGCCACGGCCGCCAATATCCCATGCCCGGCTTCGAGACTGGAGCGGACGACGACGAATTTGGCCCAGAAGCCTGACAGTGGTGGAATTCCGGCCAGCGACAGGGCTGGAACCGCAAACAGAAGAGCCAGCGCCGGCGCGCTGCGGTGCAGACCGCCGATGCGCTTGAGGTCATACGAACCCCCGGCCCAGCGCACAGCACCAGCGATCAGGAACAGATTGGCCTTGACCACGATGTGGTGCACTATGTACAGGATCGAGCTCGCCAACGCCAATGGTGTTGCCACTGCCAAGCCAACCAGCATGTAGCCGATCTGACTGATGATGTGAAACGACAGGATGCGTCGAATGTCGAAATGTGACACTGCACCCAGAACCCCGGTGATCATGGTCAGGATCGCCAATGCACCGACCATTGGTCTAATCAAGTCTGCATCACCGCCGAACAACAGGGTGAAGCAGCGCAGCAGTGTGTACACACCAACTTTGGTCAGCAGGGCGGCAAACACGGCGGCCACCGGAGCACTGGCGGTGTGATACGACGCTGGTAGCCAGAAGAACAGTGGGAACACCGCTGCCTTGGCACCGAATGCCAGCAGGAACAGAACCGCCAGCGCACTTACCAGGCCGCGGTTTTCCACCTGCGCCAGCGCCAGCGCCAGATCGGCCATGTTGAGCGTGCCGGTGAGCCCGTAGAGAAAACCCACGCCAAGCAAAAACAGTGTCGTCACCAGCAGGCTCAGCACCACATACTTGATGCCAGCATCAAGCTGCTCGCGCGTTCCGCCTTGCACTAACAAGCCGAACGAGGCGATCAGCATGATCTCAAACCACACGTAGAGGTTGAAGATGTCGGCCGTGAGGAAGGCGCCGGTGACACCGAGCAGCAGACCGTGATACAGCGGATGGAACCAGGCGCGCTCGCGCTCGTGAGCGCCGTCGACCAAGGCGTGGATCGACACGCACAACGCCATCAGACCGGTGATTAGCACCATGGCGGCAGCAAGCCGATCGGCCACGAAGCTGATGCCGAAGGGCGCCCCCCAGTTGCCGAATTGGGTTGCCAGCACGGTGCCATCGAATACGTCAACCAGCAGCTTGATGCTGGCCGCGAACAGGCTGGCGCTGCCCACAAGGCTGACCATGCGCTGAGCGCTTCGATGCGCCTGCAGCAGCGCGCATAGCGCAAGCGTGGCCAGCGGTATCAGAACCGGCAGGACAAGTACCAGGTCGGGCCTCATGCTTGCTTGCCCGGGGGTGTGCCGGCTTCCGGCTCGGCGTGGTGCATGGCGTCCGGATCCATCGTGTGCAGTCTGCGGTGCGCACGTTCGAGCAGAACCACGGTGTAGGCGACCAGGGAGAACGAGATCACGATGGCAGTCAGGATCAGCGCTTGCGGCAGCGGGTTCGCGCTTGCTTCCAGCTCCAGTGCGTCGGTCGGCACCAGCGGTGGTGTCACCGATGACAAGCGGCCGGCAACAAAGATCGCCAGATTGACCGCGTTGCCCATGATCAGCAGCCCGAACACCATCCGCAGCAGATTGCGCGACATCAGCAGATACAGCGCCACTGCCATCAGGATGCCGAAACTTAGTGCGTACAGCGACTCCATGTCTGTTACCTCTCGTCCATGTAGTAGCCAACGAAGGCACACACCGATCCCACCACTGCGAGATAGACGCCAACGTCGAACAGCAGCGCCGTGCCTACAGCAAAGCCGCTGTCCCAGGTGTGCCACTGATGGGTCAAGAATGGCTCGAGACCGATCAATCCCGGCATACCGGCCAGCAGAGCCAACAGCAGCCCGGTGCCGGCAATCGAAAGCGGCGGCCAACGCAGCGCCGCCAACAGGTCGGCCCGACCGCGTGGCAGTGCATGGAAAGTGAAACCAGCAGCGGCAATCAGGCCGCCGATAAAACCACCTCCTGGCTGGTTATGACCGCGCCATAGGAGATAGAGGGAAAAGGCGATCGACACGGGCAGCAGCAGTAATCCAGCGGAGCGGGCGATGGGGCTGTTCATGAGGACTTCTCCTCGTTGGCTGACGGCTGATGGCGCCGGGTACCGACCAACACTGCTGCCGCTGCCAGCGCTGCCAGGGTCAACACCGTGATTTCGCCTAGCGTGTCGAGAGCGCGGAAATCAACAATGATCACGTTGACCAGATTGCGGCCATGCGCTTCAGGCAAACTGGTGGCGCGGAAGTAGTCGGACAGGCGACTATCGAAGGGCGAAGAAACCACCGCCAGCAAAAGGGCACTGGCCATGATGCCGAAGCCGCATGCGATGAAGGCGTCGACACGGCACTCCCTGCGGGTGCGACGGTCGAATTCACCGATTGGCATACGCCCCATGATGGCCAGCAGCACCACGATGGCCACCGCCTCGACCGAAAACTGCGTGAACGCCAAATCAGGTGCACCATGAAACAGAAACACCAGCGCCAGCCCGAAACCCACTGTGCCGGCGGCAACAATGCCAGCCATGAACGTGCGGGCACACAACACCGTGATGGCGGTCAGTGGCAACATCAGTGGCAATAACGCATACAGCGTCCACACGTCAGCCCATGATCCCCAGGTCAGTCCCTGCCGCCACAGCAAGGTCAACCCAACCGCCAGGCCAACCACTGCGAGCGTTGCACCGATGTATCGGCGGAGGCTGCCAACCTGGATTGCTCCAGTCTGGATACGCGCCACGCAACTCAAGCCGCGTAGAAAATGGTCGTAACCGGCATCGGTTCCCATACGGTCTATGGTTTGCCGCTGCATCAGACGGTGGCACACACGGTCCCAACGAAGGTAGATCAGCCAACCCAGCGCCAAGGTCAGCAAACTCAAGGCCAGCATCGGCGTTAGTCCGTGCCATAGCATCAGCTGGACCTCGGCGGGTCGCCCTGTTATGGCTGTCGCCGCTGAGCCCACAAGGCCACCTGCAAGCTCGGGTGCCACACCAAGCAGAAGACCGCCCAGCGCCAGCACGGCTGGGCCGAGCCACATTGCCATCACAGGATCATGCGCAGGCTGCAATATCGACCGCTTGGCACCCCAAAACACACGCAGCGTCACCACACCGGCCACAGCCACCATCACGGCATTTGCGACGATGGCGATGCTTACGGGCACCCAGGACGCGTTGGCGTGCAGGTTGGCCTCATACACCAGTTCCTTGCCCACAAAACCAACGAAGGGCGGCAAACCAGCCATCGACAGTCCGGCCAACACGGCGATGATGGCCGTCACTGGCATGCCACGCGCCAAGCCGCCCAACTGCCTGGTATCGCGTGTGCCAACGGCATGGTCGACGATGCCTGCGACCATGAACAGGCAGGCCTTGTACAGCGCATGCACGATCAGGAAAACCACCATTGCCGTCGCGGCCAACGGATGCGGCAGCGCCAGAAGCATCACCAGTGTGCCCAACGACACCACAGTGGAGTAAGCCAATACGCGTTTCAGGTCGGTCTGGCGCAACGCCAGGATCGCGCTCATGAGCATGGTCGCCAGTCCGACCGTAAGCAACAGCCCGATCCACAGTGCGTGTCCGCCGTATACCGGATTCAGACGGGCCAGGAGGTAGACGCCGAGCTTCACCATGGTGGCCGAGTGCAGGTAGGCCGACACCGGCGTTGGTGCCACCATGGCGTTGGGCAGCCACGCATGCAGCGGCACCTGCGCTGATTTGGCAAACGCGCCCGCCGCTATCAGCACGATCACCCATGGTGCCTCAGGGTGTGCTGCCAGCGTAGGTGCCTGTGCGATGATTTCCGAAAAACGATACGTGCCTGCCTGCGCGCCCAGCAGGATGACGCCCGCCATCATCGCGAGTCCGCCACAGACCGTGATCAGGAAACCCTGCTGAGCGGAGCGCCGCGAGACAGCGCTCTCCGGCGCGAAGCCGATCAACAGGAACGAGGCCACGCTGGTCAACTCCCAGAACACGAGCAGCGTGACGAAATCATCGACCAACACCGCGCCCAGCATGACCGCCATGAACAGCGTCAGGCGGGCAAAAAAGCGGTCCAGATCAGGGTGCCCGACAAGATACTGCGCGGAATAAATAAAGATGAAGATGCCGATGCCACTGATCAGCAGTGCGAACAGCAACGACAACCCGTCGGCACGCAGCGCGAACGCCACGCCCAGACTGGGAATCCACTGCCATGATTCGAGTACCTCCTGCCCACTGAGCACGGCCGGAAGCAAGCTCGCGTAGCAGGCGAACAGCACGGCTGGTAACACCCAGGCCCAGGACGCGAACCGTGCACCCAGCAGGCGGATCAGCAGCCACAGAACGGGCGCTGCAATCAGTGAAAGGAGTACGGAGAACGTCAGGATCATGGAACTTGGCCTTGCCTTACTCATGTAAGCAGGCAAGCTCCGTGCCAATCAGGCGGTTACACCGTCTCCCAAGCAAGAACGGCTATACGCACCCCATGATGTCCCGCAATTTGTTCAGAAAAGGAAACAGCGTTGTGATCAGCATGTTTGCAGGACTGAACGATGGACAGTTCGCTACGTCGTCAGGCCGGGTACTTGTAGTAATTCCACTCCTAATTCGATAGAGCATTAATAATCCACGACCAAGCAACGATTGACCGGATGCGTTGTGGGTAGAGTTCGAAGTCCCGCGGGGCCGCTTCGAGGTGATCCTCGAGTGCATTGAGGCTATCGAAGACGCGGTTATAGAAGCGCTCTCGCGCAGCGCGTCCCTGACGTGCTCCATGTTAGCGCTGGCCGTCACCCGCGATTTCGCCTGAGTGATAGGCAGGAGAAAGGCGCCGAAGGCCTTCCGGCCTCCGGCTCGGGAGGACGGAACCACCCGTGGGCTGATTGGCAGGTCTGGTCGTCGCTAGAACCGGCTGCTCATCAAGCAATCGCACCCGGCACATGTCGTGGTTGGCGCCGGCATCTTCTGGCGCACATCCGCGCACAAAAGGAGCCCAGTTTTTCGCCGTTGGGCACGGCATCGAATACCGCTGACCGTGAAGGGTCTCCGGGTGACTCGCAGGCGGGCAAGCCATCGGGGAACCCTTCGCAGAGGCGGAACAATGCAGATCAGCAGAGCGCGCCGGGAAACCCCGGACATGGTTCGTGGAGAAGCTACCTTCAGGTCCCGCGGCCGGGGGCGGCCGAGCGGGACGCGCGCACGGACAAGAGAAGGCGTTGCGCGCTGGGCGTCCCGCAGGGCGTGCGGGACATGGGCCATGCCTTTGAGGACGGGCACGGCTCTCGGGGAACGGGGTCGGTCAAGAGCCTTTGCGGCCGCTACTGCGCGGGCGCGAGGCACCGCGTTTGGACGCGCCGGTTTCGACCGGCAGCGTGCCTTTGCAGTCGGGATAGCGACTGCACGACCAGAAGGGGCCGGTCTTGCCGGTGCGCTGGCGCGTGGGTGCGCCGCACTGCGGGCAAGCGGGCCCCTGGGGAACCTTGATGGACAGCGAGGTGCTGCCGTACTGCGCGATCAGTTGCGAAATCCATGCGGCCTGCTTGCCGATAAACACATCCAGGGTGAGCTGACCAGCCTCGATCATGTCGAGCGCCTGTTCCCACACTGCCGTCGTGCCGGGGTCTGCAATCGCCGCGGGTACGGCGTCGATCAGGGTGAACGCTGCATCCGATGCGCGAATGGAGCGTCCTTTCTTCACAAGGTAGCTGCGGGCGATCAACCCGCTGATGATGTTGGCCCGCGTGGCCTCTGTGCCGATGCCGACCGTATCCTTGAGCTTCTGCTTCAGGCGCGGGTCCGTCACCAGCTTGGCGACCCCCTTCATGGATTTGACCAGCTCGCCCTGCGTGTAAGGCTTGGGCGGCATCGTCTTGAGCGCCTTGATCTCGGCCTCAGCCACCTGACACGCCATGCCTTCGCGCAGCACGGGGAGTACTTGGCTGCGTGCCGTGGCTTCACCGTCCTCGTCCGCTTGCGGCTCGGCCAGCACCAGACGCCAGCCCTGGGCGACCACCTGCTTTCCGGCGGCCACCAGCTTCTGCTGGCCGCAGGAAAGCTCGGTGACGGTGCGGTCGAACTCGTGGTGAGGGAGGAACTGCGCGAGGTAATGCGCCCGGATCAGCCGGTACACCGCCAGTTCCTTCTCGCCCATGGCAGAGAGGTTGGCAGGCTCCAAGGTGGGGATGATGCCGTGGTGCGCCGTGACTTTGCCATCGTTCCAAGCGCGCGAGCGCTGGGAGCGGTCGAGCTGGCCCATGATCGGACGCAGCGAGGGATCGGTCTTGAGCAGGCTGTCCAGAATAATCGGCACCTCGGCGAGCATGCTTTCCGGCAGGTAGCCGGAATCCGAGCGTGGGTACGTCGTGGCCTTGTGCGTCTCGTACAGGGCCTGGGCAATCTCCAGGGTCTCCTGCACATCCAGCCCAAGCTGCTTGGAACAAACCTCCTGCAAGGTGCCCAGATCGAACAGCAGCGGTGGGCCTTCGCGCACGCGCTCGGTCTCGACCGATACCACCTGGGCGCTGCCCGCAGTGCGGATCTGCTGCGCGGCCTGCTGGGCGACCGGCTGCTGCAGGCAGCGGCTGGCGTCGTCGGTGCAGCCATCGGGCGGAACCCACTGCGCGCTGAAAGCCTGTCCACCTGCGGACAGCGACACGTCGATGGCCCAGAACGGCACCGACTTGAAAGCGGCGATCTCGCGGTCGCGGTCCACGACCAGCTTCAGGGTCGGCGTCTGAACGCGACCGACGGACAGCACACCGTCGTAGCCGGCCTGCCGGCCCAGCACCGTGAACAACCGGCTGAGGTTCATGCCCACGAGCCAGTCGGCGCGCGAGCGCGCCAGTGCCGAGTAGTACATCGGCAGCGTGTCGGACGACGGCCGCAGCTTGCCCAGTGCGGTGCGGATCGACGCATCGTTGAGCGCCGACAGCCACAGACGTTCGATGGGGCCGCGGTAACCGCACAGGTCGATAATCTCGCGGGCGATCAACTCGCCTTCGCGGTCGGCATCGGTCGCGATGACCAGGTGGGTCGTTTTCGCCAGAAGCGCCTTGACGACCTTGAATTGCGTGGCGGTCTTGGGTTTGACTTCGACCCGCCACTGCTGGGGAATGATCGGCAGCTGATCCAGCGACCAGCGCTTGAGCGCTGCGTCATAGACCTCTGGCGCTGCTGCTTCTACGAGATGGCCGATGCACCAGGTGACGGTGACACCGGAGCCGTTGAGACAGCCTTCACAGCGCTGCGTGGCGCCGAGAATCCGGCCAATATCCTTGCCCTGGGAGGGCTTCTCGCACAAGAACAGCCGCATGTCCGTCCATCCGATTTCCGTGGTTCATTGAGTTGCTGGAATCGAGGATGCCGAGCACCACCAGGGACAGCAGCAAACAAGCCGCATGCGGTGGCGACCACTTTCACGGGATGGAATGGCTGAGACGGGAGTGGCGTGCGACCGGGGGTGTGCGGTTCGGGAGCCGCGGTTTTCGGGAGCGCGTGGAAGCCGGTGGACGTTGATGGAGCTATCCCCTGGGGATAGCTCGCGAGGACATGGGGCGACGAACGACTGCCGCCGCCCCATGCTGCATCACTTCCTGCGCTTCGGCTCCTTCGGTGCGGTCGGTTCCTGGGCGGCCGGGGGTTTCGGCTGCGCATCCTGCGCGGCCTCTTGCTGCCTGGGGCTGAGGGCTACGGAATCGATGCGGAACGGCAGGATGCCAACGCTACGCGCGTTGATCTGCCAAGTCTCGCGCGGCTGGTCCTCGTTGTCCGTCCAGGGTTCGCGCTCCATGCGGCCGACGACCAGCACGCGCATGCCTTTCTGGTACAGGTCCT